>CALGTJ010000776.1 GCA_937901435.1 uncultured Rhodobacter sp.
TATTGTTCTTGACTAAACGAAAAGTTCTGATCACAATTTTTCGCACACAATATGGGCACGAAATGGGATCAAACCATCTAATAAAACTTCCACGAATTGCTGTAGCAGGGTTTCAGCATGAAACAAATACTTATGCCCCTTTTCCCACAGAATTTTCGCATTTTTTAAAACCTGGATCATGGCCACCTTACTGCGAAGGCCCAGAATGTATCGCGCAAGTTCGCGGATTGAACGTTCCGCTGGGTGGGTTCACAGATGCAGCAACAGGTTTCGAATTAGTACCGCTACTTTACGCTGCTGCTGAGCCCGGTGGGTTGGTTGCATCTGCCGCGTTTGACCGAATTACAAACCAGTTGTGTCAAAGACTTGCCAACGCAACCGACATAGATGGTGTATATTTAGACCTTCATGGTGCGATGGTTACAAAAGATTTTGAGGATGGTGAAGCGGAAATTCTTCGCCGAGTGCGCAACGTGGTTGGACCAGATTTGCCAATTGCAGTTAGTCTTGATTTGCACGGAAATTTATCACCAGAATTTATCAAACTCGCATCTTGCATAGCGATTTATCGCACCTATCCACACATTGACATGGGCGCGACGGGCGCTCGTGCTGCACGTCTGCTTGGAGAGCTACTGAATTTAGCTACGCCTTTCGCAAGCGCATTTCGACAATTAGATTACATCATTCCTATCACGTCGCAATCAACCCGACGCGAACCCGGTCGTCGACTTTATGGCATGCTAGATGACCTAACAGGTCCGGGCGTGTCGTCCATTGATTTTGCCTTTGGATTCCCACCGGCAGATATTTACAATTGCGGTACGTCAATTTATGCCTGTGGCACGGATCAGGATGCAGTTGACGCTGCCGCTGATACTCTTTTATCCGCGCTGAAAGACGCTGAAGACCATTTCAATTCTGAGCTGATTCCGGCGGATGCTGCCGTGCGACGCGCTATGGGCGCCAGTGGCGCCAAGCCCGTTATTATCGCTGATCCACAAGATAACCCCGGCGCAGGAGCTCCAGGTGACGCAACTGGATTGCTGGCAGCAATGCTTGATGGTAATGCCCGTGGCGTGATCGGTATGATTTGGGATGAAAAGACTGCTTCCCAGGCCCATGCGGCTGGCATTGGTGCGATGATTGACGTACAAATCGGCGGCATGTTTCCTGAGATTGGTGGCCCCGCAATCGCAGTACGCGCAAGTGTAGAACAGCTGAGCGAGGGTATATTTCAGTGCACAGGTCCTATGTTCTGTGGTGTGACCGCAAATCTTGGCCCTTGTGCCCGATTGCGAGTGACGGACGGCGGAGCAGATGTAACAATTGTTGTGGGCTCGAACCGAACGCAAAATGCAGATCAGGCTATTTTCCGCCATATAGGGGCAAACCCTGAGGACTATAAAGTCGTGGCTGTCAAAAGCGCAATTCACTTTCTTGCTGATTACGAACCCATCGCGCAGGAAGTGATATTTTCAGAATCCCCTGGAGCTAATCCTTGTCGGATTGACGCCATTCCTTACACTCGCCTTCGCCCTGGCATTAGGCTTGGTCCAAATGGACCAATATTTAAAGCAAATCCATGAGCTTGAATGCAAAACTTACCAAAAAGGCTTTACCGCTAGTTGATGAAAGATCGGCCAAAAAAACGATTTCGCTGCAAAACAAGAAGCGCCAGTCATCGGCTGTGGAGCCAATGATACACAGATTAGGAAATGCTTTACGATGCAGACTTAAATGGTTGCACGTCCACCAGACACCTCGTTGGTCGCGCTTTCATGCTTTTTGCATAGTTACAGAAAGCTGGACGATCGTCCAAAATAGCAGAATCTTTACAGGTTTAACAACAAAATTGGCATGTCTTTATTGCATCCAGTCACCAAAATCATCGCACTTCATTTTTACAAAATGTGCAGTCTAAATAGGAATTAAACAGATGTACAACAAGTCGCCAAATGCGATGATCGTCACAGCGCAACCCGAAGCGTCTGAGGCCGGAGCCCGTGTTTTGATGCGCGGGGGTAATGCCGTCGATGCTGCGATGGCAGCCGCCTTAGTACAGGGCGTCGTTGACCCGCAGATGTGTGGTGTTGCAGGCTTTGGATCGATGCAGATCTACGATCCAAAGGGCACACATACTTGCATCGACTTCCATGGCAAAACACCGCTATCGGCAACACCAGACATGTGGCTAGACTTGCTAATGGGCGAAACGCGCGACGGGTTTGGCTTTGTTCTAAAGGGCAATGTTAATGATATTGGATACCAGGCGGTTACCAC
>CALGTJ010000777.1 GCA_937901435.1 uncultured Rhodobacter sp.
GTGCCCGTCATCGTTGAGGCACGCGCGCTGGGTGCAGCCACTTTGGTCATCCTGACCGACCTTGACGGAGAGGCAGGCCCGCCTCCGCGTGGTGTCAGTGTGATTTGGGCCGTGCCCGGGGCGGGCGAGTTGCAGGCACCCTACGGGCAGTTGATCGACCTGTCGCACTAGCGCCTATTGGCAAAGCGCCGCTGCAAGCCGGGCATGGGCCGAAACGCTGCGTGCATCCAGCGTGATGTCGCGAATAAAGACGTTCCGTGACGCATTTATCCGGTGTAAAAGCCGCTCTGTCAGGGGGGGCTGAAACAACCCGTTTTCGATGATTTGCCGCTCTGCCTTTGACAGCGAGACAACCTCTGGCCCGTCATCCGACTGGACCGAAACATAGGTCAGTGGCGCAAAGAGCCCCAGTTCCGATTGTTCGATCACAAGATGCAACTGCCCCGCCTGCATCTCGCGCCCCGCTGCAATCTTTGTCAGGATGGCGCGCGCCTGCACCCGCAACAGATCCAGCCCGCGTTCCGCCTCTGCGACCTCAATCAGCCTCGCGCGCTTTGTGGCCGGGACCCGCAACAGGCGCATCTCGATCCACCAGATCACGACGAGCATCAACAATGGGGCTTGCGCCAGCGGCAGGGCCATTTCGCGCCATACCAGCCCGATCACGACCAGCGGCAACAACGCCAGAACATAGCGCACCGTCTGAAATTCGATCACGATCCGCAATACGCGGGCAAGGCCGATCCGCCCCTTGGGCCAGACCGTCACCCGCCCAAAAAACTTGCGCGGCAATTGCCGCACGCGCAGGATGCCTGGGTTGCGCAGGGTCTGGTGGGTCAGGATCAGCATGGTCGGCTCTGCAGGCTTGGGGCGGGGCGTTCCATATAGATAGGGCGAAGCGGCGTGTTGACCGCTTCGCACATTGGTCTTTTAGACACTCATGCAGATGTATTTCATCTCAAGATAGTCTTCGATCCCGTGCGACGACCCCTCGCGGCCCAGACCCGACTGCTTGACCCCGCCAAACGGAGCAACTTCGGTAGAGATGATGCCGGTGTTCACGCCAACAATGCCATATTCCAACGCCTCGGCGACTTTGGTCACGCGGCTGAGGTCATTGGCATAGAAATAGGCGGCCAGGCCAAAGATCGTGTCATTCGCCTTGGCGATCACATCGTCCACATCGTCGAATTTGAACAGGGGCGCGAGCGGGCCAAAGGTTTCTTCGGTCGCGACGGCCATTTCCTGTGTCACCCCGGTGACGATGGTCGGTTGGAAATACAGCGGGCCGGCATTGTGCGGCTTGCCGCCCAAGACGACCTTGCCACCCTTTGCAACCGCATCGTCGATATGCTCTTGCACCTTTTTGACGGCACTTGGCTCTATCAATGGACCAAAGGCGGTGCCCTCGTTCAACCCATCGCCGACAACCATTTTTTCTACGGCGGCCTTCAGCTTTTCGGCAAAGGCATCATAGACCCCGGCCTGCACATAGATCCGGTTGGCGCAAACACAGGTCTGGCCGTTGTTGCGGTATTTGCTGGCAATCGCGCCGGTCACCGCGTCATCCAGATTGGCATCGTCAAAGACAATGAAAGGCGCGTTTCCGCCCAGTTCCATCGAGCATTTCATCACCTGATCGGCGGCCTGCTTTAGCAGGATACGGCCCACTTCGGTTGACCCGGTGAAGGACAGTTTGCGGACAATCGGGTTCTCGCAGAATTCCTTGCCGATGCCAGAACTGTCGGTCGATGGGATGATCGACAGGATGCCCTTGGGCAGGCCCGCACGATCGGCCAGAACGCCCAAGGCGAGCGCGGACAAAGGCGTCAGCGTCGGCGGGCGCAGGATGATTGAACAACCAGCGGCCAGCGCGGGACCGACCTTGCGGGTGATCATGGCGTTCGGGAAATTCCACGGCGTGATGGCAGCACAGACCCCGATGGGTTGGCGTATGACAGAGATCCGTTTGTCAGCCTGATGGCCGGGAATAGTTTCGCCGTAGACGCGCTTTGCCTCTTCGGCGAACCACTCTACAAAGCTGGCACCGTACATGATCTCGCCCTTGGCCTCGGCCAGAGGTTTGCCTTGTTCTGCTGTCAGGATCGTGGCCAGATCGTCGGCATTGGCAACCATTTGATCGAACCAGGCGCGCAGGATATTGGCGCGTTCCTTGGCAGGGCGGGCGGCCCAGATGTGGCGGGCGGTTTCCGCAGCATCAATGGCGCGGGCTGTTTCTGCGCGGCCAAGATCGGCCACGCTGGCGATCACGTCTCCACGGGCTGGATTGGTGACCTCAAAGGTCTTGCCGGCGTCGCCGTCAACCCAGTCCCCTGCCAGGTAGGCCTTTGTGGCGAGCAATGTGGGATCCTTGAGCAGGGCGGCGAGGTCTGTGACAGAGTCTAGCATTTCGGTCTCCAATTCAGCATGGGCGTTCCTGTGTTGTGGGGCTATGTTGGCCCCAAATGCAAGAGGGAGCACCCAAAATGGATCTAACCGACGCCTATGAAAACGGTGCCTACATACCGGACGCAGCGAGTTATCCGCTACGCTGGGCAGCAGAGGCAGAGGCGTTTCGCGCACAACTGGGCGAGCGTGCGCGACTGGATTTGCCCTACGGCGACGACGTACGGCATCGGTTTGATCTGTTCCTGCCTGCGGGCGAGGTGGCAGGGTTGTTGATCTTCATTCATGGTGGCTATTGGTTGAAATTTGATAAATCCCATTGGTCGCATTTGGCAAAAGGTGCAATTTCGCGCGGATGGGCGGTTGCCATGCCGTCCTACAGGTTGGCCCCGGACGTCAGAATCACCGATATCACACAGGACATCGCGGCAGCGGTCGTTGCCGCTTGTGCCGAGGTGGAGGGGCCGGTTGTCGTCGCGGGACATTCCGCCGGGGGGCATTTGACGGCGCGCATGGCCTGTATGGATCTGGCGGCCTCGAAGCGAATCAAACGGTATGTGCCGATTTCCCCGATTTCAGATCTGCGCCCGCTGATGCAAACGGCGATGAATGCGCAATTGAAAATTGACGCGACCGAGGCAGAGGCGGAAAGCCCGGTTTTTTTAATGCCCAACGGCGATGTGACTGTCTGGGTTGGAGCTGAAGAACGGCCCGCTTTTCTGGACCAGGCGCTCTGGCTAAGTGACGCGTGGAAGTGCCGTTCAAGGGTTGCGCCGGGGCGACATCATTTTGATGTTATTGAAGAAATGGCATTGTCAGAGAGTTCGTTATCGAGGGCTTTGCTGGACGGGCTATGACTTAAATGAGACGCCTCGCGGCGTCGCTCTTTCCGCCCCTGCCTTGCCTTTGGCAACGCAGGGGCCGCCGCGCGTTGACAGGTTTCGATTTCTTTTGTGAGGTTTACGATTTTTTGAAGGTTTGCCACCATGTTGGCAGTGTGTCGTTGGCAGCGGCGGTGGCGTGAAAGATGGCCCGCGCAATGGCGCGGGCAAGAGTGAGAGAGGCTGCGTGACCGAGGGCGAGCGTGTCATGTATTTCGTCGTCTAGGGGTTTGGTTCCCGTGGCTGCGGCAAAAACGAGGTCGCCATCAAAGGGGGTGTGACTAGGCACCAAGGCACGGGCCATGCCATCGTGGGCGGCGGTGGCCATGCGCGTGGCTTGAGATTGGGTCAGAACGGCATCAGTGGCAACAATGGCAATTGTCGTGTTCTGATGGCTGGCCAGTTTGGTGGTAAAGGTATCTTCGGGGGCTTTGGGTGCAGGACCAAGGCCGCCAAATTCGTGGTCGTGTTCAAAAGGGCCAGCCCAGAAATGGGCCGTGTCCCCCACCGTTGCAGAGCCAAGGGCGTTGACCGCGACCAGAGCGCCGACTGTGTGGCCTGATGGCAGAACCAGAGAGGCAGAGCCAAGCCCCCCTTTCAGGTTGGCCGTTGTGGCACCCATGCCCGCGCCGATGGTGCCAAGGTCGAAGATCTGCGAAGCGTCGGCCAAGGCAAGGCGCCCAAGTGCATTATAGGGGTTTTGCCCCCAGTTTTTATCGCCGCCGTTGATGAGGTCAAAGAGAATAGCGGCCGGTACGATGGGCACCTTTTGGCCCCCAACGTCAAAACCGATCCCCCGAGCGCGCAAGGCATCCGCTACACCGCTTGCGGCATCAAGGCCAAGAGCCGAGCCGCCGGAAAGAACCAGCGCGTTGGCCTGTTGCACCAAACGGTCGGGCGCAAGGGCATCTGTTTCGCGGGTTCCCGGCGCGCCTCCCATGACGTGAACGGCCGCGACAAAGGGCCGGTTTGCGGTCAGGACCGTCACGCCGGATTTTAGATGCGGATCCTCGGCATTGCCGACAAGGAGTCCGTCCACGTCAGTTATCAGATTGCGGGGGCCGGGGCGCAATGGGTTACCCATTGGGCAGGAAAGGGGTCATATACAGCGACCTCCGTCGACTTCCATCGCGACGCCGGTGATCAGGCTGGCCTCGTCAGAGCACAGGTAGCAGGCCGCATTGCCCATGTCCTCTGGTGTGGAAAACCGTCCCATGGGAATGGTCGCCAAAAAGGCGGCGCGACGTTCGGGCGTGTCCTCTCCCATAAAGCTGGCGAGCAGGGGGGTTTCGCCGGCGACCGGGCAGAGCGCGTTGACCCGTACACCGGAGGGGGCCAGTTCAACCGCCATGGCTTTGGTCGCGGTGATCATCCAGCCTTTAGAGGCGTTGTACCAGTTGAGATTGGGACGCGGCGAGAGCCCGGCGGTCGAAGCGATGTTCAGAATTGCGCCTGTTCCGCGGGATTTCATGTGGGGCACCAGATGTTTGGCCGTAAGGTAAACGGATTTTGCATTGACTGCGAAAACCCGGTCAAATTCGTCTTCTTGCACAGATTCCATCGGCTTTGGCAGATGGGTGATGCCAGCGTTATTGATCAGAATGTCCACCTGCCCAAGGGCAGAAAGAGCTGCCGCGGCCATGTCCTGCACGCTTGCATTCTCCGCTACATCGACCTGATGGGCGATGCCGCCCACCTCTGCGGCAATCGCCCGAGCGGCGTCCATGTTGATGTCGGCCACCATGACCCGTGCGCCCTCGGCGGCGAATTTGCGCGCCATCCCCGCCCCAAACCCAGAGCCTGCTCCGGTAATGATCGCGGTCTTGTCTGCGAGTCTCATGCGGTCTCCCCCTCGTTTTTCCGTATCATTCAGCAAGGCGCACAGATTGCCAAGCGCCGATGATCTTACCTGTACGTTCGGCAAAGGGATTTGGCTGTTTCCGGATGACGGGACGGTGCAAAAGCGTTAAACGACTCCCATATACCATTCAGTTGTTGGTCGATGAGAGGATCGAAATGAGCGATTTTGATGCCCAAGTGCGGGAAAGCCAAGAGCAGGTTGCAGCCGCTCAGGCGAAGATTACGGAACTCACGAGCAGGGTCGAGGTCATGGGCGCCCGGGTGAAATCCGGCGATGACATTTCTGTCGACATTGAAAATGCCTCTTTGGAAGATGTGCACGCGCACACCCAACTGATGAACGCCAATATCGCCGAGCTGATTATGGGGCTTGATGACGTAACGGCCGGGTTTTCCAAAGATTTTGACGAGATGCGCAGCAAGACAGGCTGGGAGAGCTTTGTCGGGATCTTCTCTCAGGGCAAGGCGGATTCACTGCGCCAAGAGCGCATGCGCACCGCCAACGTGGATGATAAATTGCAGGACCTGATCGGCAATCTGACACGATTTCAAAGCTGTTAGAGGGCCAGTTGACCGTGCTTGAACAGCAAAAGGTCAAGGTCGAGGCGAACCTGTCCGAGACGCTGGACGAGCGCGAGATGACGGTCGGAGAGCTTGAGACTTTGCGGGCCGATATCATGGCGATGGACCCACGGATCATCGAAGTCGAGAACAAGGTGAGCGTCGAGCAGGATGCTGCGGCGCGGACCCGTCTGGAAACCGAACTGGCCGATTTGAATGCGCTCTATAACGAGATGGTGCAGCAGGAACAAGTCAAGCTGGCGAAATCCCAGACGCTTGAACGCTATATCGAGAAGGGCAAGACATGGGTCGACAGTCTGCAAAATCAGGCGGCGACGCAGATGGTTTTGATCAACAAGCTACAGACCGACACAAAGCAGCGCGTGGTTCTGTATGATGCGCTGACCAAATCGCTCAAGACCGCGCAGCAGCAGGATGTCGCCCACAAGATCAACGAGATCGGGGTCAAAACCGACCAAGAGGCGCAGACGGCAATGGCGGCGATTGGATCGGCGACCAACAAGCGTATGGCCGAGATGATGGAAGCGCATGAGGATCACATGGTCTTTGCCCGCGATGTGCTGGAACAAAAAGCCAAGGCAGATGAACGGTTTGCGCGCCGGTTCGCGGCAATCGTCGAAAAGCACGACAAGAACCTCTACGGATCGTAAGGGGGGACCGTTTCTGATGCAGCTTGCCAAGACCCTGCGGATTGGGATGTTGCGATGAGGACGCCGGTCACGCCAAGGGAATGGGCGTTTCAAATTGCCCTTTCCACGGTGATCGCCGTGGTCGCAGGGGTCTTTTTTCCTGAAAAACGCGCGGTCCTGGCGATCTTGTTGGTGATCCTTGCCCTTGTGTCTTGGGTGATCATGGCATTGAATATGCGACGCCATAGAGACGGCGAGAGGGACTAAGAGGTGGATGTCATGAGCAGGCGAGCAGCATGAAGGTGATTTTCACGGCCACCATGGGGTTTTTGATTCTGCTCGGGCTGATTTTCAGCTTTTCGCAAGAGATTGGGCTGGACGATCTGTTCCCCGGATTCGAAACGATGAAGACAACGATCGTCGCGGTGGTCTTTCTTGTGGGGGCGGTTGCGGGATTGTTCCATCGCTTTCACAAATTCAAGAATCGAAACCTAAATGAGTAGTGCAGACGCGATGCGGGAACATGCAGGGCTTAGCGAAACCTTTGCGGCAAGGCGGTATTTCCACAAATTCGAGAAGATCACAGAACATCTGACCCGCGTCGCAGCCGTGATGGAGCGCGAGGGCAGCCTCAGCAAGCTGTATGCGCGGCTGCTGGGCGCCTATATGCGGATGATCTCGGCCACATTTCGCGCGTTGTCGTTGAAATATTTGCTGACCGGGCGTGATACGGGTGTGTTTTTCGGCAGTCTCGCGATTGATCGGGTTGAAAGCGGCTTTCCGGTGTTTGGCGAGTTGTTGACCATGGCGAATGATGCGCTTCAGGCTGATGGTCATTTGCACGACACGATGACGGCGGATGCGTTGAAAGATGCGATGTTGCGCCAGATTGTGGGCGATCTGCAAATTCCCACAAAACTGCAATTCGCGATGTCGCAGCGCCTTTATTATGAAACGCTGGCCAAGGGTGGCCTGTTCTGGGCGCAAAACCATCCACAGGCCCAGTGGCTTTCGGGCGTCGCAAATGACGCGCGCAGGCGGTATTTGGTGCATTGGGCGGTCTATGACAGTCAGGTCAACCTGCCGACGATTTATCTGATGGAAGTCGAGGACACAGGGCGCACGGGCCTGCCGCTGGATGAACGGCGCTGGCCCGCCGCACAGGCGCATCTGATGGCGCAATCCATGGCTGGGCTGAAACTGTTGACAATTGCGCAGGGGTTTGACCGGGATTTTGACGACCTGCATCCCAAACGCCTGCGTCGCTTTCATCTGGGGCCGATGTATTCCTCTGCGTTTACGCGACAAACCGGCGCAATCCGCGAGGTTCTGGACGAGGGGTGTGCGCCTGTCGGGCAAGACTGGACGCTGGCCTGGACACAGGAAACGCTGGAAAGCGAGCGGGTCGAGCAAGAAAAATCTGGCTGGTTTTCAAGCGTCGACAGAGAGATTTTCGCCCTTGATCCCTTTGCCGGGCGCGGTGTGGATACTGGCGCGACCCAGACGGAACGCGCGATCATCATGCCCGCACGCCCCTATCAGGTCTTGGTGGAAAAGAACCCGCCGGGGTTTCGCGATGTGCGCAAATTCGTGGTGTCCGGGTCGGGCCAGGTTGTGAGTTATCGGTAGTGAACGGCGACAATCC
>CALGTJ010000778.1 GCA_937901435.1 uncultured Rhodobacter sp.
GGGAATGGGCGCGATCTATATTTTTCCGATCATGCTGGCCACACTTTGGGCCGCGCAACGGCTTTCCCCTGCGACACTGACCTTTCTGTTGTCGGCAGAGATCCTGTCCGGTGTTATTTCCGGTGCAATCCTTCTGGATGAACCTTTTGGGGTGATGCAGGCTTTTGGTGCCTGTCTGATCGTGCTGGCCGCCGTTTCAGAGGTCTTTACGGGTCTGCGCCGCACAACCGCAAAACCCCATTGATTTTCGCGCTGTTTTGACCAAGCATCACAGGTGTCGGCTTTTTCGCGCCGACATCACAACAACCTCGGGCAGCGGCGCCTGGTTTTGCGCAGGACTGACTGCGACAAGCGGAAAGCCATAAATTTGGGAGGACGTGAGATGACCAGAGTGGGTGTCATCGGCATTGGTGATATGGGATCCGGGCTTGCCAGGAACCTGATCAAGGCCGGGTTTCAGGTGGCAGGGCACGATCTGCTGGCCAATCGTATGGCGGATTTCAAGGCGATGGGCGGGATCGCCTGTGCCAACGCCGCAGAGGTGGGTACGGGCGCGCGCGCCGTGTTTATCATGGTTATGAGTGGGGCCGAGGCGCGCGACGTTATCCTTGGCGACGGGCTTGCCTCGGTGATGGTGCCGGGCACGGCGGTGATCGTCACCGCGACGATCCACGCGCCAGAGATGCAAGAGATCGCGCGCGCATTGGGCGACACTGGCATCAACCTGATCGACTCACCTGTCTCTGGTGGCTATCCGGGGGCCCATGGCGGGACATTGGCGCTGATGACGGCAGCACCCGCGGATGTGCTAGAGGCCAATCGCGACGTGCTGAACGCTGTGTCCAAGGTCATCCACCACGTTGGCACCGAACCGGGCATGGGCCAAACCGTCAAAGCCTGCCTGCAAACCCTGATCGGCGGCATCTTTGCCGCGACCTATGAAATGTCCGTGCTGGCGGGCAAGGCGGGCGTGTCGGGCGATGTCCTGCGCCAAGTCATCGCCTCGACAGGCGCGGGCAATGGCATCACCGATGGCAGCCTTGAAAACATCATCGCGCGCCGTTTCGAGGGCACAGGCAGCGGCATCAACACCATGCACAAAGACCTGACCATCGCGCTGGAACTGGCCAAGGCGATGGGCGTGCCGATGCACTCGACCGCCACCGCGATGCAGTTGTTTCAGGCGGGCATGACCAAATACCCCGACGGCGACAACCAATGCGTCGCCAAGGTGATCGAAGAGATCGTCGGGGCGCAGTTGGGGGCATGAAACTGGGCGTCATCTGCGACGGCATCAGCCGCAATCTGGCCCATGCCCTGAAGGTTATGGACGAGTTTGGCCTTGAATATGCGGAACTGCAATTCGTCGACGACAAGGAGGTGGGCGATCACACCGCAGCAGAGATCGCCGGGATAAAGGCCCTGCTGCAAGCCCATGGCAAACCCGTGTCCTGCCTGTCCCGACATGTTTTTGCGGGCATGACCTCGGCCAATCGGCCCGCAGACGACTTGCACCGCATGCATATGGACGCGCTCAAACGGGTGATCGCCATGGCGCAAGACCTCGGATCGCCCTTGGTGCGGATCATGACGCCCAAGAAGGAACAGATCCTCTGGGGCAGGGGCGGCGCGGAACACTGGAACGTGGCCCATGGGGCATGGGACGCGATGCTGCCGCTGATCGCCCCCGCCGTCGATCTGGCCCGCGCCGAGGGCATCACTCTGGTGGTCGAAACGGGCAACGGCACAATGGTCAACTCCAACTATACCGCGCGCCGCCTGATCGATGAATTGAAGGCCAAAGACGTGCTCAAGGTGCTGTGGGACCCGGCCAACAACTGTTGGTGTCACGAACTGGCCTACCCGGATGGGTACAACGAGATCCGCAACGGCTATCTGGGCCATGTGCACATCAAGGACGTGCAGGTCGACACACCCCGCGCAACACTAGAGGTCAGGGAAATGGGGAAGGGGCAGCTGGGCCCCCTGTTCCAACCGATCGCTGACGCCCTGCGCGCCGACCACTATGACGGCGTGATCAGCTTTGAAAGTGTTTATCATCCCGGAAACAGCGACTTCGAGGCGGGATTTCGCGACTGCATTGACCAGTTCAAAAAACGTTTCGGATCGCCTCTCTGACAGTAACTCCGATCTGATCTTCTTCTGTTTTAAGATATCTCGGGGCTACGGGGATTACGGGGGGGGGTCCCGGAAGAGGGCCGGAGTTCGCAGGTTATCCGGGGCGGTCCATTTACTCTGATGATTTACGGATAGGGCGCGCGGGTCGGTTTTGGTGACGGCCTTTGCGATCTGAACGAAGGTGCGACGGTCGATCCGGGCGCGCAGGAAGGTGGGGTTGTTGTCGATCTTGGCGGGCGCGTGACAGACCTCTGCGGCGGTGTGCGCACGCTTGCATCCGTGACGCGCAAGATACGGGCAATCTCTGACACGCTCTCGCCCCGGACATGCAGACAGCCCGTAATCCAGCGTTTCACCAAGGGCACCCGATCCTGCATCAAATGGCTTCTGTCGCCCAGTGCCTGGGCCTTATCCACAGGATTCGGGCCCTGATCCTTGTCCCCGGTGAATTCCGAGCAAAGCACCCGGATCACCTCGATCTGGGCAAAGCTCGCAATGCCATCCCGTGCCTGATCCTAGGCGGTCGCCAAGGTTCTGGTTCCCATTCTGGCCCACCTTGTTCTTCGCATCCCCCTAGTCCAGTCTGGCCAAAGCAATCTGGCGCTTTGACCGCGTCTTTGTGGTCGTGTCGACGTTGCCCCCCCCCAGAGAAGCTTGCTGTTGAACGCGGAACCATTGTCGAAAACCACGACATTCGGGCGGCCATGCGTCTCGCACATCTCTACAATCGCAGCTTCGGTTATAAGACGGAATGGTGGCCGGTTTGGACAGATCAAAACCTATCCTGACTTTCTGTCAAAGGTAGATTTCCCCCCTGTTCAGCTTACAAAACCTATAAAAACGGCTCTGGTCGACTTGCTTGGGAAAATGGATGAAGGCCAGTATGATGACCCGATGCAGTGTTTGAACGCGATGGTCTTTAAAGGTAATTACTCACCCCCTCTTGCGCGGTTTGTTGATCTCTGAATCAATGAGGG
>CALGTJ010000779.1 GCA_937901435.1 uncultured Rhodobacter sp.
CGATCGGGATCACCCGCCTCTGCAGCCATGGGGTCAGCCCGGTGGTATAGCCGTTTGTGGCCACGATCACATCGCGCGCGCGGACTTTGCCCTTGGCCGTCGTCAGGATGAACCCGCTTGCGTCACGCGTGAGGTCCGTGACGGCGCAATGCCCGACCAAATGCGCGCCCGCCGATTGCGCAAGAGACATCAACCCGCGATGGTATTTCGCCGGGTTGATCGAGGCATGTCGCGGAAAGACGACGCCGCCATAATAGCTGTCTGACCCCAACTCGCGCCGCTGTTCCGCGCGGGGTACGGCAAAAGCCTCTATGCCCTCGGTGCG
This sequence comes from uncultured Rhodobacter sp., assembly GCA_937901435.1. The sequence goes on from CALGTJ010000779.1 coordinate 326, forward strand.
GGTCAGTTCTTCGGCGCTGCGGGCCAGTTCGTCGTAATGCGCAGGTGTATGCGCCGCGTGATAGCGGCCTTTGCGGCGAAAATCGCAGTCCAGCCCCTCGCTGGCGACGAAATCCCCGATCCAATCCAATGCTGTTTCGCCCTCTTTGCGGATAGCGCGCCCGCGGTCGAGACCATATTTGGCGGCGAGTTTATCAAGGGATGGCTTGACGCTGGTGCTGATCTGCCCGCCGTTGCGGGTGCTGCATCCCCAGCCAAGGTCCTGCGCATCCAGAACCATGGTGGACCGACCGCCGCGCGCTGTTTCGATGGCGGCGTGCAAACCGGTATAGCCCGAGCCGATGACCACGACGTCAGCGCTGTCCAAGGGATCGGTTGCCGTTTGCAGAGCGACTGGCATGCCGTCCAACCAATAAGGCTGGTCTGTGAGGTTGCTGTCAAAGCCCGTAGCCCCCGCCATCGCATATTCCTTCAAGATAGTCAGTGCCCCGGTTGGGGGCGTCAAAGCCCCGTACTTTGTTGACGATAGGAAGAAGAATTGTTTTAATCAATATAATTTCTGTTATCGAAGTATTCGATTTGCTTATGAACTTCGCATCGAAACTTACAACAAAAACAGGCTGCGAACGGTGTCTTTCAAACTGCGCCATATGGAAGTGTTCAACGCCTTGATCGAGGCGGGATCCGTGTCGCGTGCGGCAGAGCGATTGAACCTGACGCAACCGGCGGTCAGCATCGCGCTCGGCAATTTCGAGGACGAGCTTGGCTTTCGCCTGTTTCACCGCGAACGCGGATTTTTCACGCCCACGACAGAGGCGATGTTGCTGCACGAGGACGTCGTGCACGGGTTGCGCGCGATTTCTCAAGTGCAACAGCGCGCCAATGGGATCTTGTCGGGCCAGACAGGACGGGTCAGTATTGCCACCAACGGCGTGCTGGCCTTTAATTTTTTGCCAAAGCTGCTGGCCGCGTTCCAATTGGATCATCCCGATATCAAGGTCGAGATCAAGGTGCACTCGTCCCGCCAGATTGCCACTTGGGTGGCCAGCCACCACATCGATATCGGTCTGATTGATCTGCCCGTGCCCGTCGCCGGTCTGGACGCCGAAATCTTCAAGTTCGAATGCATCTGCGCCATGCACAAAGACGACGCTCTGGCCGTGCTTGATACAATCCAGCCTCAGGCCTTGGTCGGTCGTTCTGTGGTAAGCATCACCGGAGAGCACCAGATTGATCGCCAGTTGGAATCCCTTCTGGCGCAAACCAATACAGTCATTTCACGCAACATGACCGCCTATTACTTTGCCATCGCGCGCAACCTTGTGGCCGAGGGAGGATATGTGGCAATCCTTGACCCCATAAACGGCAAGCTGGATCTGAACGATGATGTCGTCTGGCGACCCTTTGTGCCGCGTATCGAGAATAATCTGGCCGTCATCACGGCCAAAGGCCAACCCGTAGGTCAGGCCGTCCTTGAGGTTCAAACCCGCATCCGTACTGCCCTTAGCCGCCTTGCCATGTAAGCCGCAGTATTTCTCCTGAAAGGTCCGCCGCAGTGCCAGCAACATCCCGCCTCAACGCCTTTCTGCACGCGGCAAGTGAACGTTTTGAACAGAGCGATACCGACATTGCATCAAAGATCAGCAAGGCTCTTGCTGCGGTGCATTTGGTTCCCCCGGCCTTACCGCCGAGATCAAGCCCCGCCTGTGCATCCTTGCCCGAAATGCTCTCGGGGACAGAGGATGAATTGATTATGCGACTTGTGGCCTGCGTTCAGGATCTGCACTGGCGGCAGGCGGGCTTTGGCAGATTGCCGTTAGAAGACAAGGACAAGCTTGCCGTTGTGGAATTGATCGGGCCGGACGCCATGTTTCACATGCCAGATATCCGCGTAGGTCTTTTGATCCAGACCGGGGCATTTCACTATCCAAAACATTGGCATGCGGCAGAAGAGTTATACCTGATCCTCAAGGGGACCGCGCTGTGGGCCGTGGATGATGGTGATCCGGTACCACGGGAGCCGGGCGGTTTCGTACACCACAAAAGTTTCCAACCACATCGCATGGTAACCGGCCCCGAACCGATGATCGCGATCTGGGGGTGGATTGGTGACATTGCAGGGACTTCTTATTCGATTTGAGGGGGGCACGACCCGTTTGGGTGGCAGTCAAGCCCACTTTAGAGACCCGAGACCGGTTTTTCATAAAACAAGGTTTCAAATTCCTTTCCACAACCGCAGAGTGCCTTTGCGGTGTCCTTTGTTTTGGGCATTTTGATCTATAAAAGAATATAAATAACAAATTCTTACTTGTAGAGTCGCAAGGTTTTCCTACTACGACTGAGGCGCGCGCACCCATATTCCGGACGTAAAACCTGATCGGCGAAATACCCCGAAAAACGGCTTGCCAGCCCCAATGCATGGATTTCTCTGCCTATGCATTTTCGCGCCTTAACCCAGCATAAAGATTCGATGCGCTATTGAACCCCCAAGAAATCGGATGTGGATCACAAGGAAATCGGGCTGATTTAGACATGTAGAGGAATTTTTAAGGGTTGGATTGAAAAACATCGTCCGCATTCACCAAATCATAACAAATACAGGATCGAAATGAGGGAACACTTAATACTACAGGGGGATTTCCATGTAAGTGCAGATCCGGATGTCTTGTTGACGACTCGTAATTACTCACCCCCCATTTTGAGAGTGTGCGTCTCAGGCGAGGGTTTGGTT
>CALGTJ010000780.1 GCA_937901435.1 uncultured Rhodobacter sp.
CTATTCCGGATATGGAAAGGGCTATTATGATAAATAAGACACCCCTCAGAATAAGGTCTCTGACCAAACCCCATCGCCTTTACAGGGCACCTGCAAAGGCCGGACGACGCTATAGCGTACCGATCACGCCCGGTGTCGATCTGTTTCGCGGGCTCAAAACCCCTTGCCTTTCGCAGTCGCAGCATGGCAACAATTCTCTGTAAATTTTTAGAACGTTAGGTAGAATGATGATCCTTCCTGTTATTCTTTGCGGGGGCTCTGGCACCCGGCTCTGGCCTTTGTCGCGCAAGAGCTACCCAAAGCAATTTACTGATATCATTGGAAATTGCAGCCTCTTTCAGGCCTCGTCAGAGCGCTTCTCGGGCGAGGGGTTTGCAGACCCTCTGATCGTCACAGGGGATGCATTCCGCTTTATCGTGACAGAGCAACTGGCCGCGATCCAGATCGCCCCAAGCGGTGTTCTGATCGAACCCGAGGGGCGCAATACTGCAGCCGCAGCAATTGCAGCCGCCCTGTTTGCCGCACAGTCTGACCCAGAGGCGCTGATCTTGCTTGCGCCCTCGGATCACGCGGTCAAGGACGCGGATGCGTTTCGCAAGGCGGTCAGTCTGGGCAGTGTCGCCGCGCGCGAGGGGCAGATCGTGACCTTCGGGATCCGGCCTGACCGCGCCGAAACCGGCTATGGCTGGCTCGAGGCCGGGGCGCAAAGCCACGAGGGCGTGCACGCGCTGACCCGTTTCATCGAAAAGCCCGATGCGACCAAGGCCGCCGCGCTTTTGGCCGATGAGCGCAACCTGTGGAACGCCGGGATCTTTTTGGCGCAGGCCAAGGTTCTGATCGCCGCCTTCAAGACTCATGCGCCCGAGATCCTCGACACGGTGGCCGCCGCTCTGGACGCCGCGCGCCAGGATCTGTCCTTTACCCGGATCGACGAGACCCTGTGGAAGGCGGTGCCCGAGGATTCCATCGACTACGCGGTGATGGAAAAGGCCGATAACGTCTCTGTCGTGCCCTATGATGGCCACTGGAGCGATCTTGGATCCTGGGAGGCCGTCTGGAAAGAGGCCGACAAGGACACAGAGGGCAACGGGCTTAGCGACAATGCCCTTGCGATTGACTGCGAAAACAGCCTGCTGCGCTCTGAAAATGAGGGCATCGAGCTGGTCGGGATCGGTCTGAAAAACGTGGTCGCCATCGCCATGAAAGACGCCGTGATGGTGGCCGACATGAGCGACAGCCAGAACGTCAAGAAAGCGGTCTCTGTGCTCAAGGACAAGGGCGCGTCCCAAGCGGTGCAACTGCCCCGCGATTACCGTCCCTGGGGCTGGTACGAGACGCTGATCCTGTCCGAGCGGTTTCAGGTCAAACGCATCCATGTGCACCCCGGTGCCGCCCTGTCCCTGCAAAGCCATGTGCATCGCTCTGAACATTGGATCGTGGTCGCCGGCACCGCGCGTGTCACCGTGGACGATGAAGTCAAGCTGATGACCGAAAACCAGTCGATCTACATTCCCCTCGGCGCCGTCCACCGCATGGAAAACCCCGGCAAGGTCCCCATGGTCCTGATCGAAGTCCAGACCGGCGCCTATCTTGGCGAGGATGACATCATCCGCTACGAAGATGTCTATGCACGGAGTTGAGTGATGGCCGTGCCCGATAAACCCATGAAACTGCTTGTCCTTGGCATCAATTATGATCCAGAGATCATCTCGATTGCGGTCTATACCGCCGGGCTGGCCGAAAGCATGGCCGAGGCCGGGATCACGACGGATGTGGTGACGGCCAAGCCCTATTTTCCGGCGTGGCGCGTCTTTGACGGATGGCGTGGGCCGTTCTGGCGGGCGCGGCGCAGTGAGAGCGGCGTTCAGATCGTACATTGTCCTCTGTATGTCCCCGCCAAACCGACAGACCCCCGCCGCATCCTGCATCATGCCAGTTTTGCCGTGACGGCCCTGCCTGTCATGCTCTGGAAGGCGTTGAGCGGACGCCCTGACATCGTCTTTGTCATCGCCCCGTCCATGGTTGCGGCCCCCGTTGGTTGGCTGGCAGCCCGTCTGTGCGGGGCAAGGGCCTGGCTGCATATTCAGGATTTCGAGGTCGAGGCCGCATTTGCCACGGGTCTTTTATCCGAAAACAGCCGCATCGGGCGGGCCGCCAAAGGGTTTGAAAGCTGGGTCTTGCGACGGTTTGACAAGGTCAGCACGATCTCGCGCCCGATGATTGACAAGCTGCGTGACAAGAACGTGCCCAGGGACCGCATCTACGAGTTGCGCAACTGGGCCAATCTGGCGCGGATCACTCCCCTGACGGGCCCCTCACCGATGAAGGCTGAACTGGGGATCACCACGCCCTATGTTGCGCTTTATTCCGGCAATCTGGCCAACAAACAGGGTCTCGAGATTATTCCGCAGATGGCGCGGGCTTTGGCCCATCGCGATGACCTGACCTTTCTGGTCTGCGGCGAGGGGCCGATGCGCGAGGCACTGGTCAAGATGGCCAAGGGGATCGACAACATCACGTTGAGCTATGCCCGAAAGTTGGTGACGGCGTGATCAGGCGGCGTTTTGAAGTTGCTTGATCCCGTCTTTGAACGCAATCCCTTCGATTATCTCGGGCATGCGATTGGCTCCGTCCAGTTTACGCCACTTGGTCTGCGCTGACATCATCAGTTTGAAAGAGGTGGTCGCGGAATTTCGGACCAGTTGTTAAGGTGGATCGCATGATGAGA
>CALGTJ010000781.1 GCA_937901435.1 uncultured Rhodobacter sp.
CATCTGTTTTTAGGTGGGTCATAGCTCGGCTGTGGTGGTGCCTTCCATGCGCTCGCCGCGGGCGTTCACATGGGTGCCATCGGCGTCTATGGTCGCGAGATCGCAGAACAATTCTATCCGGTGGCCATCGGGGTCGAGGATATAGACAGCCTCGTTTTCGCCCCAACTGCCATCGCCGCGCTGTTGGACCCAAGAATGCAGGACAGGCCCGCGCACGATGGTGGCTCCTTGCGCTTTGACGTGGTCCAGCAGGGCCAGCCAGTCGTCACGGGTATCGGATTCCAGCGCGAAATGGTGAAACATTGGCGGTCCGTCAAGATCATCCTCGGGGCGCGCGGGCTTGGCGCGGTAGGTCTTGGCGGGGTTGTGGACGATGACCAATTCGTGATGCACCTCGCCCAGCCGCATAAAGGTCAGTTCGACCGGAATATCCGGGTTTTCATAGGCGGGGTGGCGTTCGGTCAGCTTGAACCCCAGCATCCGGCGATACCATTCGATCGCGCGATCCGGGTCGCTGACCTCTACGGCAAAATGTTGCATTCTGGCGGGTTTTGGCTGGGTCATGGTCTTTTCTTTTTGTCTGGGAGAATGTGAGAGCCTTGGGCCATTCTTGCGCAAGTTGGATCGCCATCATTTTACCGCCACCCTGAGTTCCTCGACCTCGCGGAACCGAAGGCGTTTTGCGATCTTTGCGGGGGCCGTCAGCTGCATATCGGGAAAGCGTGCAAACAACCGTTGAAAGGCGATCGCCGCCTCGAGCCGCGCCAAAGCGTTGCCGGCGCAGATGTGTACGCCAAGGCCGAAACTCAGGTGACGATTTGGGCGGCGTGTGATGTCGAAACGGTTGGGGTCGGGGAATTGCGCGGGGTCGCGGTTCGCGGCGGCGACGATCATGTGAACCGGGGTGCCTGCGGGCAGGTCGACGCCGCCAAGACGGACGGGCACAGTGCAGAGGCGGTTGTTGATCTGGATCGGGGCCTGATAGCGCAGGACCTCTTCGACCATCGGTTCGATCAGGGCCGGGTCGTTGTTCAGCCGGATAATCTCATCCGGGTGCAGCAGCATTTCATGCACGCCATGAGACAGCATATTGGTCGAGGTTTCGTGTCCTGCGTTCAGCATGAAGATGCATTGATGGAGTAGTTCAATCTCTGTCAGTTTCTCTCCGTCGGCCTCTGCATCTGCCAGCACGGTCAACACCTCTGTGTCCAGCGCCTGATCGGGATGGGCGCGACGGTTTTTTATCAGATCGCGCAGGTATTGCTTGAAATCCACCACCGCCGCATTGCCTGTATCCAGTTGAGCTTGCGTCAGTTTTGGTTCCAGTGCGGTCAGGATCGCAAGCGCCCAGTCGCGGATCAGCAGGCGGTCGGCATTGGGCACGCCCAGCATGTCGCTGACCACTTCGATGGGCAGTTGAAAAGAGAAATCATGCACCACCTCCATCTCGCCTGTGTCGGCAAAGCGATCAAGATAGCCATCCACCAGCGCGGATATGCGCGGCTCGAACGCCATCAGCGCCTTGCGGGTGAAGGCGTGCTGAAACAGTTTGCGGATGCGGGTGTGATCGGGTGGGTCGATGAAAACGACAGAGGTTGTGTGGTGCTCGTACAAAGGCGTGGTGGTGCCGAACTTGGGCGCGAAATCGGCGCGTTTGTCGGACGACCAGATCGTGGGATCGCGGTAGGTGGCGACGATGTCGTCATAGCGGGTCAGCACATAGCTGCCGTCGGGGTTGCGATGCACCGGGGATTGCGCGCGCAGGGCGGCCAGATAGGGATAGGGGTCATCCGTGTAGCCGGGTGGCACATGCAGCAAGTCAAAGCTGCTGGTCTGAAAGTGTGAAAGATCCTGTGCCATGGGCGCATTTGCAACCTTTGTGTGCCGTTCTGTCAAGGTGGCGAGTGAAAGGGGTCTGTTTCTACCTTTGGCGGTGTGCTGTGCGGTAACCTTGGCGGTATCCTTGGCAGTGCCCGCGCAGCCTTTGTGAAAATACTTGCTTTATTAAGTTTCCCTGCGCAGATTTGCCGTTGGGAGGCCCGTGGGTTTAACAGGCCGGCTAAGGAACAAGATTGATGACTTTCGCGCGGATTTCGCGTTACGTTACCGCATACTGTCTATGGGAGGACACCATGAAACACTTTATCAAGACCTGCGTGGCGGCATCCGCCATTGCCCTGTCTGCGTCTGGCGCTTTTGCGG
>CALGTJ010000782.1 GCA_937901435.1 uncultured Rhodobacter sp.
ATCGATGCAAGCACCAGACCGATCACACCCATGATCAGGAACGAGCCCCAGCCAGAGATGTCTTTCTTCGTCGTGTAGCCCCATAGCGACAGACCCGCGAAGGAGATTGAGGTCACCAGAAAGGTCTGCGCAATCGAGATGCCGGTGAAGGCGGCGAAAATCCATGCAATCGACAAGCCCATCGCAGCGGCGAAGACATAAAAGAACAGTTGCGCGCCGGCGGCGGACAGTTTGTTGATCATCGCGCCAAAGGCAAAGACCATACCCAATGGCAGGAACATCGCGATCCAGCCCAGAATATTGGGTTGCAGGGTCATCGGATCGCGGAAGATCGACAACAACGCGTCGTTCGATCCGACAGCCCAAGCCACACCTGCGGTCATCAAAAGGCCAACCGACATTGTGCCGTAGACCTTATTCATATGGGACCGTAGTCCCTCATCAATCTCGGCCGTGCGGACACCAACTGACGCCCGTGCCGTTTGATAGCTAGCCATTGAAAGCCTCCAAAAGTTAACACTACACGGCAGGGTGCCGCCCATGTCCCTCGATATTGGCATGGGCGGCGCGCATTTCAAGCGTTTCTGTAGGGATTTTGCTGCGAAACTTAATGAAGCCTTAGCGCAACCAGTGCTGAGGCACGTCCCAAACCGGCTTGCAGGCCTCTTGATCTGCTTCACGCTGCGTCAACCCGATGTCATTCAGCGCGCTTTTGTCAAGACGCGACAAGGCGCGACGCTGGCGCCAAACGGCATAGAAAACCGAAATCGTGTGAAAAATGCCCTTTGTTGCAGGGCGTTGCGCGGTGATGTGTCGGATATCGCAGTTGGTGCTCATGATCGTGATCCTTTTGTTTGGCTGAACCTTTCGGCCTGTTTCATCAAAATACTTGATATGTATGCCGCAACGTGTTCCATTCTTCAAATGAATGATTGTGACGCCATGCATCAAAGGAATTGATATGCCTCGAAATCTGGATATGACCGCCCTGCGCTCTTTTGTGACCGTTGCCGAAACCGGCGGGGTCACCCGCGCGGCGGGTTTTCTGAACCTGACCCAATCGGCGGTCTCGATGCAGTTGAAACGGCTGGAGGAGTCGCTGAACATGCAGTTGCTCGACCGATCCAACCGCGCAATCTCGCTCACCGGGCCCGGAGAGCAGATGCTGAGCTATGCCAAGCGAATGCTGGCGCTGAACGACGAGGCTTTCGCGCGGTTGACCCACAAGGAATATGAGGGCGAAATCGTGCTGGGCGTGCCCCATGACATTGTTTACCCTGCGGTGCCGCAGATCCTGAACCGGTTCCATACCATGTTTCCACGGGTCAAGGTGCAGTTGGTGTCGTCCTATACCAACAAGCTGAAAGAGATGTTCGCCAGCGGCAAATGCGATCTGATCGTCACGACAGAGAACGATCTGGACAAAGAGGGCGAGACTTTGGTGGACAAACGTCTGGTCTGGGTCGGCGCGCCCGGCGGGCTGGCGTGGAAACAGCGCCCGCTGCGACTGGCCTTTGCGTTCAACTGCATCTTTCGCACCAGCGCGCAATCGGCGCTGGACGCGGCAGGCATCGATTGGGAACTGGGGGTGGAATCAGAGTCCAGCCGCACGATAGAGGCCTCTGTCAGCGCAGACCTTGCCATTCACGCCATGATCGAGGGCACAGAGCCGCCCTATATCGAACCGATCCTCCACGGCGGGGCCTTGCCAGAGTTGAGCACGACCAAGATCAACCTCTATCGGCGCGATGACGGAAATGAGGTGGCAGAGGATCTGGCGGCACTAGTGCGCCAATCCTATGGGTGTCTATAAGCACGCGCCCTTAAATCCCGGCATCGTCACCACCAGCTTGCCGATGGATTTGCGGGCGCGCAGGGTTTCAAGGGCGTCGCCAGAGCGTTCCAGAGGAAATGTCTGGCTTATATGGGGGTGCAGTCGGCCTTGCGCGTACCAGTCAAACAACTGGGTGAAGCTGTCGGCCATGGCGCGCGGCGCAAATGTCAGATAGCCGCCAAGGTTCAGCCCGATGACAGAGATATTCTTGACCATCAGGATATTGGCCGGGATCTGCGGCACGTCCCCGCTGGCAAAGCCGATGGTCAGGATGCGCCCCTCTGGATTGGTGGCGCGAAAGGCCGCCTTGAATTGATCGCCGCCCACCGGGTCATAGACCACATCCGCGCCGCCCAGCGATTTGACGACCTCGCGGAGATCCTCGCGCGCGCTGTCAATCAGGTGATCCGCCCCGGCGGCCTGTGCCACGGCCAGTTTGTCTGCCCCGCGCGCGCAGGCAATCACCCGTGCGCCCATCAGCTTGCCGATCTCGACCGCCGTCAACCCAACGCCGCCCGCCGCGCCCAGCACCAAAAGCGTCTCGCCCGGTTGCAAGCGCGCGCGCCGCGCCAATGCCAGATGACTTGTGCCATGGGCGATCAGCAGACCGGCGGCCTCTGTCATGGGAATCGCGTCGGGCAGGGTCACGCACCGCGCGGCCGGAAAACAGCCCGCCTCGGCAAGCCCGCCATGCCCTGCATAGACCGCCACCCGCGCGCCGATGGCAGGGGTTGTCACATCGGGGCCATGCGCCGCGACCACGCCCGCCAGTTCCATCCCAAGGGTCACCGGCGGGGTCGGGCGCAGCTGATACCGGCCTTCGATCATCAGTAAGTCCGCGAAATTCAGCCCGCAGGCGGCAATGCGGACCTGAACCTCGCCGGGGCCGGGGGCGGCAAGGGCCTGCTCGACCAAGGCAGGCTGCGTGCCGAATTGGGAAATGGAAAAGGCTTTCATCCGAACGAGCGTAATACATCGGTCAAGGGCTCTGCAACGGGTCGAAATCCCGTCGTGCCTTCTCGAATCCCCTTAAGGTTGACCTATTGACGCGTGCGTCAATTAACCAATTTCGCCAATGACGGAGGCGTTTCTTTGGAAAAACAACCCGTCGGTGAACGTCACTAAAGTGACATTTGCGCATTTTTTCAACGGCATAGGGCAGCATTTGAACGTATTAACAAAGGGTTAACACTACCTATCCAAAAAGACATGTTGAGAAAAAGTGGGGCGATGTGATTTCTGGCAATACTGGTGTAAGTTGTAAGGAGTGAGATAATGAAACATCGTGTGGATGTGCATGTTGGTAAAAGGGTTCGTCATCGGCGTTGGATGGTGGGCATGACCCAGCAGCAACTGGCCGGCAAGGTCGGGATCAAATTCCAGCAGATCCAAAAGTACGAAACCGGGATGAACCGCATCAGCGCCTCGCGCCTGTGGGATATCGCAGAGGCCTTGTCTGTGCCGGTGAATTTCTTTTTCGAGGGTATCGAAGAGAATGCTGACTCGGCTGACATTGAAAAGAGTGGCATCCCCAGCGATATTCTGGCCGATAAAGAAGCTCTGGAACTGGTGCGGTCGTATTACCAGATCCCAGAAGGCCAGCGCCGTCGTCTGTTCGATCTGGCTCGTGCCATCAGCGAAGACGCGGCATAAGCTGGGTCAAAACCATGGTCTGTCGCTGGGCCAGTATGTCGTCCAGTCTATAGGCCAGTCTCCGGCTTGACCGTCGGGTGCAAAGACTCTACCGCCCTCGGAGGGGAGACCGAAGCGGTGAGGTCAGATGATAAATTTAGATCCAAGGGTCCAAGCGGATCTGATTGAGACAACTGATGTGATGGCAGATGCGGCGCGGGCTGCAATCTTGCCTCACTTCAGATCCCGCGACCTTTACGCGGACAACAAGGACGCCGGGGCCTTTGATCCGGTGACGATTGCAGATCGCAACGCCGAAGCTGCGATGCGCAGGGTTCTGGCAGAACGCCGACCCCATGACGCAATCCTTGGCGAAGAATTCGGCGAACAATCCGGCACTTCCGGGCTGACATGGGTGCTGGACCCAGTCGATGGTACACGTGGATTCTTGTCCGGAACCCCCACTTGGGGCGTTTTGATTGCAGTGGGGGACCAGAACGGTCCCTTTTATGGCGTCATCGATCAACCCTATATTGGCGAGCGGTTCATCGGCGGTCTGGGCCGCGCAGAGGTCACGGGACCGATGGGCACCCATCACCTGAAAAGCCGCACCGCGCGACCTTTGGCAGAGGCGATCCTGTTCACCACATTTCCCGAGGTTGGCACCACCGCAGAGGGGGCCGCGTTCAAACGCGTCTCTGCGCAGGCCCGGCTGACCCGCTACGGGATGGATTGCTATGCCTATGCGTTGATCGCGGCGGGGCAGGTGGACCTTGTGATCGAGGCGGGATTGAACGCCTATGATGTGCAGGGCCCGATTGCCGTGATCGAGGCGGCGGGTGGAATTGTCACCGATTGGCAAGGCGGCAAGGCCCATGATGGCGGGCAGGTGCTGGCCGCGGCCAACACGACGATCCATGCAGAGGCGCTGGCGCTTTTGAACGCTTGAGATAGGCGCGCGCGTGACCTAGGCTTGTCTTGTCCCAGCCGGAGCGCCCCCATGAGCGAGATCCTGATCAAACACGCCGATGTCATTGTCACGATGGACGACACAAGGCGCGAATTGCACGGCGCGGATATTTTGCTGCACGATGGGGTGATTGTTGAGGTTGGTCAAGGGCTTGGCGCGGTCGCAGAGGTCATTCTCGCCGATGGCTGCGTGGTCACGCCCGGCCTTGTGAACACCCATCACCACCTCTACCAGACCCTGACCCGCGCGGTGCCCGGCGGGCAGGATGCGCTGTTGTTTGGCTGGTTGCAGACACTCTACCCGATCTGGTCGCGCTTTGGGCCCGAGGAAATGCGGGTGTCTGTCAGCATTGGTCTGGCCGAACTGGCGCTGTCGGGCTGCACGCTGACGTCAGACCATCTGTATCTTTACCCCAACGGCGCGCGGCTGGACGATACGATTGACGCGGCGCGCGAGATTGGGATGCGGTTTCATCCAACACGTGGGTCCATGTCGATTGGTGAAAGTGACGGGGGCCTGCCGCCGGACGCTTTGGTGGAACAAGAGCACGCTATCCTAGAGGACTGCATCCGCGTGGTGGATGCCTTCCACGACCCCAATCCCGGTGCAATGGTGCGGGTTGGCATTGCGCCCTGTTCGCCGTTCTCGGTCAGCCGCGCGCTGATGCGCGACGCGGCCCTGCTGGCGCGCGACAAGGGCGTGATGCTGCACACGCATCTGGCCGAAAACGTCGAGGATATCGCCTATTCTCTGGAAAAATTCGGCTGTCGTCCGGGCGAATATGCGGAAAGCCTGGGCTGGACCGGGGCGGATGTCTGGCACGCGCACTGCGTCAAGCTGGATGGTCAAGAGATTGATCTCTTTGCCAAATCCCGCACTTGCGTGGCCCATTGCCCCTGTTCGAACTGTCGCCTAGGGTCGGGCATTGCGCCGGTGCGCGCGATGCGGGATGCGGGCGTCAGGGTTGGTCTGGGTGTGGATGGCTCTGCCAGCAACGACAGCGGCAACCTGATCGCCGAGGCGCGTCAGTCGATGCTGTTGCAACGGGTGCAGAACGGGGCCGACGCCATGAGCAGCCGCGAGGCGCTGGAAATCGCCACGCGGGGCGGGGCCGAGGTTCTGGGGCGCGACGATTGCGGCCAGATTGCTGTGGGAAAGCGCGCTGATATCGCGATCTGGGATGTCAACCGCATCCAAAGCGCGGGCAGTTGGGATCCGGCGGCCTTGCTGCTGGCGGGGCCGACGCGCGCGCGATGTCTTTGTCGAGGGGCGTCAGATTGTGCGCGACGGGCAGGTAATCAGCATAGATCTGCCCAAAGCGATCGCGGCGCAGAACCGATTGGCGACAAAGCTGGCAGAGCGGCTATAACACGGCAATCCATCGGAGGTTGTCATGCGTTTGCCCTTTGTCTTTGCCGTCTTTTGTGTCTGTGCCCAACCCGCCTTCGCGCAGACCGTGCCCGGTGCTGTCGAGGCGCTGAACAGCTTTCGCGCCCAATCCAGCCAAGCGGCGCTGCGCGTCTCGACCAAACTGCAGACCATGGCGGACCGCCACGCGCAGGATATGGCGCGGCGGGGATATTTTTCGCACACCGGCAAGGATGGCTCTGACATCGGGGACCGGGCAGACCGTGTGGGCTATGGCTATTGCGCATTGGCCGAGAATATCGCCAAAGGCCAGCGTTCGCTGGGCGAGGTGATGCAGGCTTGGGCAGGTTCTGCGGGGCACCGCCGCAATATGCTGAATGGGCAGGTCACAGAGTTCGGTCTTGCGCGTGGGCCGGGTGAAGTCTGGGTGATGGTGCTGGGCCGGGATGGGTGTTGAACGGCTTGCAAAAAAAGACGAGACGCTTGTTTGATCCCGCATTTATTCTAAACTTGTGCATGTTTGTTCAAAAGGATTTTTTATCATGCGGATGGTGCTATGCGGGCTGATGATGCTGTTTCTGGCGTTTCCGGCGGCTGCCGATATGAACGCGGATTTGAATGGTCTGATCAATCAGGTGCGGATGAAAATGGGGCGCGAACCGGTGACCCCATCCAGTAAGCTGGCCAAGGCCGCGCGGGTCCACGCCAAGTATATGTTCAACAATGGCCCCATGGGCAGGATCGGGTCGGACGGATCCAACGTGCAGGATCGGGTCCGTCGCACCGGGTACAGGGCCTAGAGGTGGTCGCGGAATTTCGGACCAGTTGTTAAGGTGGATCGCATGATGAGA
>CALGTJ010000783.1 GCA_937901435.1 uncultured Rhodobacter sp.
GAAATCGAACGTACATCATTACTGCAAGTCGGATGACTTCAGGGCTGGTTTTGAATTAGCGAAATGGAGAGTGTTTTGTCATTAGACAAGGCTGCAAAGCCGCCCTGCCCGTCGCAAGTGGTTTTATCTGACAAAGCCTGCCTTTGTTTGGACGGCTTCCAGCACTGAATCGAGCCCCTGTTTCATGTGGGCACCAATATGCAAATGGACGTTTTCCAAACTGTCGCCTTTGGCCAAATCTTTATAAAGTTTTGTCATCTCTCTGAATTCGCCATGCGAGCCATGTAAATTATGGTGGACTGCCATATAGATTCGCACTAGAGCGGCAAGTCGCGCCCAGTGCCGCCGTAGGAGATCATGGTTCGCGTGATCATACACCCAGCTATGAAAGTCGATTTCCATTTCAATTGTGTGTGCTTGACCACCTGTTTTTTGCGCATCTAAAAGCCGTTTGTATCGTCCCTCAAGATCGTCGATTGCGTCAGCATCACGGTTGGGCCAAGCAAGTGTAAAGGCAAATTTTTCAAGAGCGATGCGCATTGAATACAGCTCTTGCAGATCCTTCTGGCTTATGGGGCGGACATAAAGCCCTTTGTAAGGGCGGCTGATCAGAATTCCTTTGTCAATCAATTCTCTGATTGCTTCGCGCAGCGGGGCACGACTGACACCGAGCTGTGTTGCAAGCACGGTTTCAGTCAGTTTCTGGCCCGGTTGGAAATGTCCTCCAGTCACCATATCGACGATTTGGCATGCTACCTGCGCACGCAGGGTACCATCAATTACAGGCTGAAGGTCAGTGGCAGCTTTCATTTCTGACCCTCTATATTCGCTGCGATCAGGTTTTTGTATAATTGCCGGATACGATGGAACATAGGCCCAGCTTTGCCGTCGCCAATCACCCGGCCATCAATTTCAAATACTGGGGATTGAGCACCGAATGTGCCGGTTAAAAAGGCCTCATTAGCGCCATAAGTGTCAACTAGCGAATAATTCCGTTCAAACACCGGGATGTCATTGTCACGGCAAACATCGATTACTTTTTGGCGGGTGATACCGTTCATACAGTAATCCCCGGTTGAAGTCCAAACGGACCCTTTGCGGACAATGAAAAAGTTGCAAGCATTGGTCGTGTTCACAAACCCGAAGGGGTCCAGCATCAACGCTTCATCAGCACCTGCGCGGATTGCATGATTCAATGCGATGATGCAGTTTAGTTTGGAGTGTGAATTGAGTTTGGAATCCTGCGTAAGCGGCAGACCTCGATGATGGGGAACGGTGTGCAATCGGATGCCACGCTTGATAATGCTTGCATTAGGTTTTGAATGTTCTGCGATAATTACAATCGTAGCTCCAAAAACGCTGAGATGTGGGTGCTGAAATGGTTTTTTCTTACGTCCACGAGTCACCATAAGGCGCAAATGTACATCTGTCTGCATGTCATTGGCGTCAATTGTTTCCCAGATTGCCGCAGTGAGCTCCTGCCGCGTCTTCCCAATGTCGAGGTCTATATAAAGCGCGGCCTCAAAAAGGCGATCAAGATGCTCGTCCAGAAACGACAACATGCCATCGTAGAGGCGCAGCCCTTCCCAGATGCCATCGCCCAACATGAAGCCAGAATCGTAAACCGAGACTTTGGCATCATTCCGATGCAGTAATTCACCATTGACATAAATGATGATGTTTTCGTTGCGGTCGTCTGCTGCTGCATCATGGGTGGATATATTTTTATCAGTCATTTCGGCCCTTAGAACTAATATGCTGGGCGGCAAAGCACGCCGCCCGTATAAGTTGAATTATTTGTTAAACAGCAATTCGCGCTGGATGACAGGGGATGCTTTGGGGTCAAGACCAAAGCCCGTCAAGAACTCTTCGTACCACAGCTGCGTACGGCCTGTTTCATAGTAATAAAAGATCGTATGATCGACCCAGTCGCGGAAAGTCTTGTCAGTTTCGCGGCGCACTGCGATCGACGAAGGGGAGCTGAACGCAGGCGTTGGAATGACCAATTGGCCACGGCCGAGCTTTTGACGTGCAGCAAGAAGAGGTGGGTGAAACAGCGAAACTGCATCAACCCGTCCTGATTGAAATGCAGCGATTGCAGCACCATTATCGGGAAAGCGCTGAATATCAGCGTTTGGAATGGTACGCGTCAGAAACGCATCCATACTTGTAGCTTGCGGAACACCTACTGTGACCCCTGGCTTATTAAGATCTTCCCAAGTAGACACCTTCATGTCATCTTTGGCCAACACCGCGAGAGAAATGTAAAGCAGCGGCTGTTTGGGATAATCCACAACCATCGCTCGTTTTGGAGTGGCATCCAAGAACATCATGTCGATCTTATTAGCCTGAAGGGCTGCAATAGCGGTGGCCCAGGTGACTTCGACCATTTCCAGTTCAACGTCCATCTCACCAGCCATCGCTTTGCCGATTGAGACAATCAAGCCGCTGTCCCACTCGCCGGTTGCTGGGTTTTTGGAATACCATGGCGGGGCTTGCGTTACCCCCATGCGCAGCTTGCCAGTAGATTGAATTGTTTCCCAGGTTGATTGGGCTTGAGCAGCACTTACCGACAGCAGAATAGCTGCGGCAAAGGCCAGCATCCAGCCACCGATGTGATTCTTAATCTTTGTCATTGTTGGGTCTCCTTTTCCCTGTGGTCTAAAATAGCCACCTCAATCAGGCAGCTTGAAAAGCGAGTGTCCTTCCATGAACTCTCGCATGCGTTTGGTCTTAGGTAATTTCAGTATGTCCTGAGGCAGACCTTCTTCAAGGATTGCGCCATCGTTCAGGAAGAGCACACGGTTGGCGACGTGATAGGCAAAACCAAGCTCGTGTGTGACGCAAATCATTGTCATACCCTCTTCGGCTAATTGGCGCATTGTTTTTAATACTTCGCCGACCAATTCGGGATCAAGTGCTGACGTCACTTCGTCAAACAACATCACTTCGGGGTCCATCGCCAATGCGCGCGCTATTGCGACCCGCTGTTTTTGTCCACCAGACAAGCGTGATGGGTATTCTAACGCTTTTTCTGCCAACCCAACACGGATCAATTGCAACATGGCTTTACTCTCAGCCTCTTCCTTGTCACGGCCAAGTACGATGATCTGACCTTCCATGACATTTTCCATAACAGTTTTATGCGGAAACAAATTGAAGTGTTGAAACACCATACCAATGCGCGACCGCAAGCGACAAAGCTCAGTGTCTTTGTACTGCATTGCACCATCACGTTCTGACCCTATCAGATCGCCGTTCAGATAGACCTTCCCGACGGTCGGTTCCTCCATGAAATTGACACAGCGCAGCAAAGTCGATTTTCCGGAACCGCTAGAACCCAACAAAACCACTGTCTCATTGGAACCCACTGACATGTTGATGCCTTTAAGCACCTCCAAATCACCATAACTTTTATGCATGTTCTCAATGCGGATGATTTCACTCATTGGTCACCTCGACGTAAAATGCGTTCTAACACATAGGTTCCCTGAACCACTGGGTAGAGCACAACAAAGAAAATGATGGCTACCCCCGTATAGGCTTCAATGGGATTGAAATTCAGATCAGCAATCAGCTTGGCTTGATTAAGAGTCTCAACATACCCAACGACAGAGGCCAGCGTAGACATCTTGAAAACTTCGATCCCGCGATTGGTTAAAGCTGGCAGTACCTGTTTGATTGCCACTGGTAGGATGATGCGGCGCAGCGTTTGATTATAGGTCATGCCAATAGCTTTTCCTGCATCCCATTGGCCAAGATCAATGGACTGGATGCCTGCGCGATAAATCTCTGCTGAGAAAGCCATTGTATTCAGTGAAATACCCAAAACCGCCGCTAAGAACGGGTCCGTTTCAATGCCAGTTAAAATTGGGAATGCGTAATAAAACCAGATGATTTGGACCAACACTGGGGTGTTGCGGAACACCTCTACAAATGCGCGGGCTGCCAGGTTGACCCAACGGCTTGGTGCATAGCGTAATATTCCGACAATCAACCCGCCACTTAATCCCAAAAAAACAGTGATCAAAAAAATGAAAACCGTCCCTTTCAGTCCAGCCCAGAGGGCAAACCAATTCTGAAAAATCGTCGCAAAGTCCCAGGCATGTCCCATCAATGAACTGTCCCTTCGCCAGATTTAGCAAGGTGGCGTTCTATTACAATTGATAACTGACTGACGCTGAAAATCAGCACGAAGTATATCAAGGCAACAATAGTATAAACCTCAAGCGGTCGAAACGTCTTTTGGGCAACTTCATTGGCCTGAAACATGAGGTCTGCATACGCCACCGTCGACACAAGCGTTGTGGTTTTTAGCAACTCAATGGACCGCTCCATAAAGGCAGGGATCATGCGCTTAATGGCTTGTGGCAGAATGATTCGCCGCAGCGACTGCGGATAAGTCATGCCGATGGCTTTGGCACCTTCCCACTGACCTTTATCGATAGACAGAATGCCGCCACGAAAAATTTCAGCGAAGAACGCTGAGGATTGAATCGAGAATGTCACGACGGCCGCAATCGTCGGCGTCATGCGAATATCGACCAATATGGGCAGTGCGAAGAAGAACCAGAAAAGTTGGACCAACGGCGGGGTTGTTCTAAAGATTTCGATGATGAAGGCGGCGATACCCGACGGAATGCGCCAAGTTGACAAGCGTGACAAAGCTAACATCAGGCCAATTGGGATCCCAAAGAAAAGGGCCAATCCGGTGATCTTGAGCGTATTGACGAGGCCAAGCATCAAAAGGTCGAAATCCCGCATTACTGCCAGGAAATTCCACTCCATGCTCATCATCTCCCCAAATAATCGCGCTCGTACTCGGCTTCTCTCTTGTGTTTAAGATAATTTAATAGGATTGTCGACAATAAGAATGGAGGGATTTATGTTGAAGCCAAACATCTTGTTTATTCAGGTTGATCAACTGACGGCCACATCGCTAAAGGCCTACGGAAACGACATTTGCCGGGCGCCCAATTTAGATTGCCTGGCCGACGAAGGGCTAGTTTTTCAACATGCGTATTGCAATTTCCCGTTATGCTCACCGTCGCGCGCCTCAATGGCAACCGGCCAGTTATGCTCCAAAATCGCCGCTTACGATAACGCCGCAGAACTGGCCGCAACCATTCCAACATATGCCCATTATTTAAGTGCTGCCGGTTACCAAACGTCCTTGTCCGGGAAAATGCACTTCATCGGTCCCGATCAACACCACGGATTTGAAAAACGCCTAACGCCTGACCTCTATCCAGCAGACTTTGCATGGGCACCCTATTGGGGCGACGAAGGAGAGCGTGATACGAACGACACCAGAAGTGTCACTATCTCAGGCATTTGCGAGCGGTCCATGCAGATCGATTTTGACAATCTGGTGACATATAGTGCAATCCAGCATCTTTACGATATGGCACGATCCAGCGATGATCGACCATTCTTCATGCAAGTCTCTTACACGCATCCGCACGAACCCTATTTGTGTCGCAAAGAATTTTGGGATCTGTATGAGGATGTTGAGATTCCGCTTCCAGACGTTCCGGCGCTTCCAGTAACAGAACATGATCCACATTCGGTGCGCTTGCTATCCGACTTTGGAATGTTGAACGTTCGGTTTTCCGACGAGGATATTAGAAGTGCCCGACGCGCATATTATGGATCGATTAGCTATCTGGACGAAATGATCGGCAATCTCCTCGACACTTTAGAGGCAATTGGCCAAACGGAGAAAACAGCCATTATTTTTACGTCTGATCATGGCGAAATGCTGGGTGAGCGCGGAATGTGGTTCAAGAAACATTTCTATGAGCCATCCCTGCGTGTGCCTCTCATGATGAAGATTCCAGGTGTCGCTGCGAAGCGTGTCACAACGCCTGCGTCTTTGGTCGATCTCTTGCCAACTTTCATGGGCATTGCCAAGGGAACTGGATGGACAAGCGAAGTCGAGCAATTAGACGGAAATGACCTAACAACATTCTTGGACATTGAACAACCAGATCGCCCGGTTTTTGCCGAATACCTCGCGGAGGCAACGACAGCTCCAATATTCATGATCCGGCGCGGACATTATAAATTTATCAGCTCTGGTGATGATCCACCCTTGCTCTTTGATTTGGAGGACGACCCACAAGAACGTAACAATTTGGCTGCTGACCCATCCTACGCGAGTTTTGTTTCAAATTTCCAGTCAGAAGTAGGTCAAAAATGGAACCATGATGCATTGAATGAACGCATTCGGCTCAGCCAACGGCAAAGACGACTGATTTTGAGTAGTTACGACCAAGGCCCAAAACCGCGTTGGAACCATGCTGAAGAAGCAACCGACGAAGTCATTTGGTATCGTGGCGACGGCGGCTACAACGAATGGGCGTTTTCGTTCCTGCCAGTGAAGATGTCCGCGACTTGAACATCTCAGCGTCACTGAGAGCAATCATGCGTCCTCGCAAGGTGGGTGGCAGCCAAAGTTCCTCAATGTCACTTCGTTCAATAGCAATCTCGGTAAGACCGGACAAAAGCATGTCGTATCCTGCGATCAGGTTTCGCTTTCGGCGGCACCAAGTTTTGACCGTCTTGTTATGCTTGGTGAGACAGAAGGTTTTCTAATGAGGGTGCTGTCAGACGAATGAGAACTCGCATCAGATTGCAGGCGCAGCCTGAACC
>CALGTJ010000784.1 GCA_937901435.1 uncultured Rhodobacter sp.
GGCTTTTAATATGCATGCAGAAATTATTGACACGTTGCTTCCGGTACCTCAACGTGTGTTTGTGTACTAACATACAAGCATGCCCATGACAGTTATCAATTCATATCTTCGCCCCTCTGCTTTGGAACACGCGCTTGAGGAGCTTGCGGCCGGGTCGTTGCGAATTGCAGCAGGGTGCACTGATTTGTTTCCCTCGACGGAACATAAGCATTTGCAAGGCTCCATTCTGGATATCACCGGGATTAAATCTTTGCGCGGGATCAGTCATACGGACGACGGTATCCGTATTGGGGCCACAACGACATGGACCGATCTCATAAAGGCTGATCTGCCGCCCGCCTGTCGTGGACTTCAACTTGCCGCCCAAAAGGTCGGCGCATTGCAAATTCAAAACCGTGGCACCATTGCAGGTAATCTGTGTAATGCCTCACCCGCCGCCGACGGTGTGCCGCCGCTATTGACACTGGATGCAAAGGTTGAGCTGCAATCTAAGGGTGGCACCCGTGTTGTGCCTTTGCACGACTTTATTATTGGACCGCGCAAGACCGTGCTGGCCGAGACCGAACTCATCACTGCGCTTCTTATCCCCAAATCATCTCTAACGGGGCATAGCCATTTTCTGAAACTGGGCGCGCGCGCCTATCTTGTGATTTCTATCGCAATGACATCTGCACGGCTTGTTGTGCGTAACGGCGTTGTGGTTGAGGCTGCACTCGCCATTGGGTCGTGTGGTCCTGTCGCTACCCGTGTGCCACAGGTTGAGGCACAGATGATTGGCAAAGCCGTTGATCCTGTTGTGATCACCGATGATGTGGTCGCTGCTGCCATTGATCCTATCGCGGATATGCGCGCTAATGCTGCTTATCGTGCTATCAGCGCAGCAGAGCTTTTGCGCCGGACTGTCCTAGAGCTGGCGATGGATCTAGAGGCCGCCACATGACCTCGATCACACTGAATATTGCACACCGGACCCACATCGTTAAAACCCATATGGCGCGCCGTCTGTCGGAGGTGCTGCGCGATGATCTCAAATTAAAGAGCGTAAAAATCGGCTGTGACGCGGGGGATTGCGGGGCCTGTACGGTCTTGATCGACGGCGCGCAGCACTGCGCCTGTCTAGTCCCTGCAGGGCAGGCGGATGGTCGCAAGATTGAAACGCTTGAAACGTCTGAGCCACTGTTGTCCGCTCGGCTGCAAGACAGTTTTCTGGATCACGGGGCCGCGCAATGCGGAATCTGTACACCTGGAATGATGATGGCCGCGACCGAACTGTTGCGCGCTGTCCCTAACCCCGATCAGGCACAGGTTAAAGAAGCCCTTGCAGGCGTTTTGTGCCGTTGCACCGGCTACCGCAAAATTATTGCCGCAGTGATGGACGCCAACAGCCAGACAACTGTGTGCCCACCGCCCAAGGCAGGCCATGCCGTTGGCCAACCGATCCGAAGGCTAGACGGGCAGGCGAAAGTCGATGGTACCGAGGTTTTTGGCGCTGATTTTATCCCCGATGGAACACTGTTGGTCCGCGCCATTCGTGCTCAACATTACCATGCGGATTTTGAATTCGGCGATTTGCTGGCTTGGATCAAAATGCATGCGGGGGTCGAATGTGTGATTACAGCCGCCGATATTGCCGGGATAAACTGTTACGGGGTCATCCCGCCCTTTGCGGATCAGCCTGCGCTTGCTGAAAAAACGACCCGCTACCGAGGAGAGCCTGTTGCCTTGGTGGTTGGCGATCCAAAAGCGCTAGAAGCACTTGGTCTGGATGATTTTCCAATTTCATGGATACCGCGCCCCCATAGCTTGACACAAGCAGACGGGGCAGGCCCTGACGCCACTTTGCTGCATGATCACCGTCAAGAGAACACACTGATCCGCGGCAATGTCGTTAGCGGTGCACCCGATAGTGCCATGGTTGAGGCTGCGCATGTCGTTACCGGCCAGTTTGAAACGTCCTATGTTGAACACGCTTATATCGAACCCGAAGCGGGGGTCGCGTGGATGGAGGCTGACGTCTTGTGTATCCAAGCCTGCACCCAAGCCCCCGTCATGGACCTCGAAGATACCGCCAAGATTCTGGGCCTACCTTTGAATAAGGTGCGGATCATCCCTTCGGCTGCGGGGGGTGGCTTTGGTGCGAAGCTCGATGTAACGTTGCAACCCTTGCTGGGCCTTGCAGTCCTAAAAACAGGCATGCCTTGCAGTATGGTTTTTTCGCGCAGTGAATCCATGCAGGCCAGCACCAAACGCCATCCCGGATCAATGCAAGCTAGCATTGGTGCGGATGCAGCAGGCAAGGTCATGGCAATGACATTCCATGGAGATTTCAACACAGGTGCCTATGCCAGCTGGGGCCCAACAGTAGCAACCCGCGTACCAGTTCATGCCTCTGGCCCTTACTTGACGCCGAACTATCGCGCTACGAGCCGTGCAGTGCACACTAACGGTCCTACGTCGGGTGCGTTTCGGGGATTTGGCGTGCCGCAAGCGGCAATCACGCAAGAAAGTCTTTATGATGACTTGGCCCAGAAATGCGGGATCGACAGATTGGAATTCCGGCGGATCAACGCCCTGCGCGACGACGATGTGACGCCTTGCGGGCAAACCCTGCAAGCAGTGGGCATAATTGACTGTCTGGACGCTTTGAAGCCGCATTGGGATGAGTTCCATGCCGAAGTTACAGCCTTCAATACGACCTCTCGCGCCCACAAACGCGGCATCGGGATTGCATCGTGTTGGTATGGATGTGGGAACACGGGCTTGCCAAACCCCTCGACGGTGCGGTTCGGGATCACACCGGACGGGCAATTTAACTTACATCAAGGCGCAACTGACATCGGGCAGGGGTCCAACACGGTTATCGCGCAAATTGCGGCGGATGCACTTGGTGTTCAGGTCGGGATGATTAATTTGGTGGGCCCTGACACCGCAATTACCCCTGATTGTGGAAAAACATCGGCGTCGCGTCAAACCTTCATCACTGGCCGAGCGGCAGAGGCATCAGGACTAGCCTTGCGGGCCGCTATTTTGCGCCTGACCAACCTGACAAATGCGGATGAGATGACTTTGGAAGGCGGCATGCTGTGCGTCCGCCAAGATCAGAACGACCAGAAAATTCCACTGAAAGACCTTCCTACTGATGCCAATGGCTACGTCCTTTGCGCTGAGGAAACCTATGATCCGCCAACCACTACATTAGATGACAATGGCCAGGGTACGCCCTATGCGGTCTATGGCTATGGCGCACAGATAGCCGAGGTCGAAGTTGATATGGCTCTTGGCACCACAAAGGTTTTGCGCATGGTCGCCGCCCACGACGTTGGCCGCGCCATCAATCCGCAGTTAGCTGAAGGACAGATTGAAGGTGGCATTGCCCAAGGACTTGGGCTCGCTCTGATGGAAGAGTATCTGCCTGGCGAGACTGAAAACCTGCACAATTACCTAATTCCGACAATCGGAGATATGCCACACATCACCTCAATCCTGATTGAAAAACCGGACACAGAAGGGCCGATGGGCGCAAAGGGTTTGGGCGAGCATGTGTTGATCCCCACAGCGCCGGCCATTCTAAATGGGATTCATCACGCGACAGGCGCACGGGTAACCAAAGTACCTGCATTACCGCACCGCCTGCTTGCTGCGATCAAGGCCAGCCAGACATGAACAGCCCTGATAAAATCCGCTGCGATGCTTGTCCGGTCATGTGCTATATTTCTGAAGGCAAGACCGGAGCATGCGACCGCTACGCCAATCACGACGGCAAAATCATCCGCTGCGATCCCCTGACCATCATAGACAGACGCTTGGCAAAGGGCGACAAAATTCAACCGTTTCTGGCGGCAAACTGGGACGGACAGACCTTGTCTGGCCATGACATAGTTGTCTCAGCCATCGGCGCTGGCACGACCTATCCCGACTACAAGCCCGCTCCCTTTATTGTCAGCCGCGAGATAGACGGTGTTGATTGCGTGACCGTGGTGACAGAGGCGATTTTTTCCTATTGTGGGGTTAAAGTGAAGATCGACACGGACCGTCACATCGGGGCAGAGGCCGCTTCTGTGCGCGCTGACGGCGAGGCGATCGGGCACGTTATGACCGCCGAATACGGTTCGCAAATGTTGTCGCTTGGCGGTGTTGATCACCTGACGGGAGGTTCAAAACCCGAAGGGCGCAAAACGTGCGACGCACTCTTGCGGCTGTGCAACAAAGAGGCGGTCGAGCTGACTATTGACGGCGGATCAAGCATCATCGTGCAAGCAGGCCGCGCGCCAGTCATAGATGGCAAAGCTGAAGAACGCATGCGGGTCGGTTGTGGGTCCGCTACCATCGGGATGTTTGCGTCGCAATGGCAAGGGCTGGTCGATGAAGTTGTCGTGGTCGATGACCATATCACGGGCGTCGTTTCAGAACATCAGGCTGGCAAAGTCATTGACTGGGCGGCCACGGGCATTCGCATCAATGGCCGACGCTCGACCCCTGGTCGCTATTTCAAGGTGGCAGAGCCCGGCAACGGTTGGGGAGGCACGAACATTGACGACCCTCTGGCCATATTGGGTCAGTGGCGGGCGACAAAGGGCGCCCGAGCGGGACTGTCATTGCTCATGGTGTCAACCACAGGCGAGCACGCAGGCTATTATGTGCTCAATGATGCGCTGGAGCCAGTGATGTTACCGATGCCCGCTGCATTGCAAACTTCTGTAGATCTAATCGCACAAAACTGCGAACCGGCTTTGTGTACGGTGCTGTTCATGTGCGGCGCTGGTGGATCGCTACGGTCTGGAGTGACGGATAATCCTATCCATCTGACCCGATCAGTCCATAGTGATGAAACCAGCGTGACGATTGGTGGCGCGCCCACATACAGATGGCCAGGCGGAGGTATCACAGTGATGGTGGATGTGATGGAAGTTCCCGATGGGGCCTTTGGATATGTCCCGACGCCTGCGCTTGTGGCTCCGCTTGAATTTACCACGCGGCGCGATGCCTATCAGCGGTTGGGCGGACATAACGCGCATATCCGCAATCTGGACGACGTGCTGGAAACCGGCGGCGAATACGGGGCGGGTGTGCGCGTGATCGGAGGGGACCCATGAGCTGGACCGCACCTCAAGCTAAGCTTTTACCGGACGGGAAGCGGTTACACCTGCACCACGGTCCCATTGACCTGATTGTCGGGGTGTCTGGGGAAATGCGAGACCTGTGTTTTAAACGTGCAATCGATCACTTTCAAAACATTCTGATCGGGTTGATGAGTGAGCTTGACGCTCTTCGCCGACCTTTGACGTCAGATGTTTGCTTCATAGATCCGGTGGCAAAACGTATGGCCGAGGCGGTCCGTTCATATCCGGATGTCTTTGTCACCCCGATGGCCGCAGTAGCAGGTGCCGTTGCGGATGAAGTTCTGGCGGCAACGCTGTCGGACAAAGTGCCCCAAAAGGCCTATGTGAACAACGGTGGCGACATTGCCTTTCACCTGTCCGAGGGCGAAATCTTTGAAGTGCTTAGCCCCGCAGGACTGTTGACCATTACTTCTCGAGACAGCGCGCGCGGCATTGCCACGTCGGGATGGCAGGGCCGCAGCCATTCGCTTGGTATCGCCGATGCGGTCAGTGTAGTTGCCAAGACGGCCGCAGCCGCAGACGTGGCAGCAACCTTAATTGCTAATGCCACCAACTTGCCAGGCCATACCGCGATAGGTCGGTGCCCGGCCACACTGCTAAGCCCGGACAGCGACCTAGGGAAGCGTCTTGTCACAACTCATGTGGGGCACTTGCCCGCGTTGGATGTAGATAAGGCGCTGCAAGCGGGGACACGTTTTGCGTCCGACTGTGCCGCACGCGGCCTAGTGAAGACGGTTGCAATTTCGCTACAAGGCCAATCTCGTATTACCCAGAACAGTTTTCAATCCAACGCTGCAGGAGCCCTCGCCCATGCCTGAATTTATCATTCGCAAGATTCAGCTTATCATCGAAGAAGTGCAGCACGATGGTGGACCTGCGCCCGAAACACCGCGCACTTTGGGGGCGATACTGGCGTGTGTGTCCAACCCTTTTGCGGGTCGCTTTGAGGTGGATTTGCAGCCCGCGATGGAGGATCTGAAACCTCTTGGCGCAGAAATGAGCGCAAAACTGATTGCAGCACTTGGCGGCAAAGACCGCATTGACGGATACGGCAAAGGGGCCATCGTCGGAGAGAGTGGTGAATTGGAACATGCCGCTCTCTGGCATGTGCCAGGTGGCTACGCGATGCGCGAATTGCTGGGCAGATCAAATGCAATCGTGCCGTCTTGCATGAAGCGTGGCGGCATTGGCAGCCGGCTTGACGTGCCCCTTGGGCACATCAACGCTGCCTATGTGCGTAGCCATTTTGATGGGATCGAGGTTGGGCTTCCGGATGGACCGAGATCAGAGGAAATCGTCTTTGCGCTCGCGATGTCATGCGGTGGGCGTGTTCACAGTCGAATGGGCGGTTTGGAAACTTGGGACGTTCAAGGAAACGACGGTTTGCGGTAGCCAACGCTAGCCCAGTTTTATATCCTCGACGGTGCTGTCAGACGAATGAGAACTCGCATCGGATTACCGGCGCAACCTAAATCTATGCGCTCAATAATTGGCGCCACTCAGCGAGAGCAGCGGCACGGTTTAGCTTGAAATT
>CALGTJ010000785.1 GCA_937901435.1 uncultured Rhodobacter sp.
CCGCCAATACGAGAGGTGATGAACGGCGGTCGCCAGAGCACTTGAAAGCTGGCGGTATTGCTAATCGTGGCCAGACAATTGAAGGCGCTGGAGACAAAGACCGGCACGGCCCCCGAAGCGCCACCAAATTGCCCGGGGTCTCCAATGGCGGAGACGTCGCCAACCCAGCCAGTTCAAGTGCATTTCTTGCACCAGAAACGCTTGCGGCAGGAATCGTTTGCCATTATTATAGAGTTATAATAGTATCATGATGTGGGTGAGATTGACTGAGCTGCTTTGGAGGAACGCTCAGCCGACGCATCTCCTGACGCTTCGGGAGAGTGAAGGGCGTGATTTTTGACCATTTGGGTGTGCTGCATCAACGTAGTGCAGGGTCTGCCGTTCATTTGAATTTGGCGACATGGTGGGATTCTAGCATGTTCAATCAAAGTCTATCAGACCCAATGCTTGTCCCTCGCATGGCAATTGGGGTGTGGCCGCCGAATCCGGCAGCGGCCCTTGGATATGATTTGCGAGGTTTGGGAGGAAACCATATGAACCATTGTCGTATTTCGGGGCGTACCCCGAGAGCCATTTTGGCCGCCACCGCACTTGTGACCGCCGCGTCAGCAGTTGCCGCGCAGGAGCTTTTGATCGCCGTAACTTCGGAAAACACAAAACTGTCCAGCTACGAGACTGGTTCCGAGGTCAACTCGCCGGGGCTGAGGAACGTATTCGAGGTCCTTGTCGCGCGCGACACTATGACCAACGAGCTTGTTCCGGAATTGGCGACAAGTTGGACTCAGATTGATCCGACAACGTGGGAATTCGAACTGCGTCAGGGTGTGACGTATCACGACGGTTCACCTTTCAATGCGGAAAGCGCCGCGTTTGGGCTCAATTTCAGCTATAGTGAAGAAGAAGATTTTTCACTGCGCCAGTTCATGGGCCCGCAGATCACCGCAGAGGCGGTGGGTGAATACACGCTCCGTGTCATGACTACGGAACCCGATCCACTTATTCCCGAACGGATGTACTTTACCGGCATCCCGTCGATGCAGGCGGTCCAGGACTCACGAGATACCTACGACACCCAGCCCGTGGGTACCGGCCCCTATCGGCTCAGCGAATGGCGGCGCGGTCAGTACCTTTTGCTTGAAGCCAACCCTGATTGGTGGGGTCTAAGCGATCCATCGGTTACGGCGCCCGAATTCGAAACCGTGCGCATCATGTTCCGCTCCGAAGGCGGCGTTCGCACCAGCATGGTCCAGACCGGCGAGGCCCACATCGGAACATTCCTCGACTCGGATCAATGTGCACTGCTGGTTGCAGAAGACGGAACCGACTGTGTCTCGGCCCCGAGTGTCGAAACCCTGTTCATACGGTTCGACACGCCAAGCCCGGTTCTTGGCGATCAGCGCATTCGGCAAGCCGTTCTGCACGCAATCGACGTGCCCTCGATCATCTCGGAGATCATGGGGGGGACCGCGACACAAGCCGCGCAGATCGTCGGACCAGCATCGAACGGATTCGACCCGTCACTCGAACCCGTCAGCTACGATCCCGAAGCAGCGCGCGCGCTCGTTGATGCTGCCCGCGCCGATGGCGTGCCTGTTGATTCCACGGTGGTCTATATCAACGTCCGCCAAGCAGCGATTCCGCGTATCGAAGAGATTGCACAGGCAGCGCAGGCCATGCTCGTCAACGTTGGGATCAAAGCCGAAGTAAAGATCCAGGAAGCGTCGATCTACAATCCGGAATATGGTCAAAAACCTGGGCCCGACCGCAACTACATTACCATGCACCCGATCGGGAACGATTTCATGGATGCGGCCTCGTCATTCCAGACATATGCGACATGCGACCGGGGGACGTCTGGTATTTGCGACGAGGCTCTCGATGCAATGATTGCTGAGGCGGCGACGTTGACCGGCGCGGAGCGGACGAGCGGGCTCCAGGCGATCTCGGCACTGATCCAGGACAATGCCTATATGGGTTTCGTGGGTCATCTCGATCTTGCCTACGGCATTGATGCAGACCTCGCATGGGACGTTCCTCTCGATCATCGCCTGATCGTCAGAAACATGAGCCTCGCCGACTGATTGGGGGTTAGGTTAGCTCTTGGGGCTGTCTGAGGACGGCCCCAATTCTTGTCTAAATTTCGTTTGTAAGTCGAGGAGAATCCGGGTGTTAAGCTACGTGTTACGCAGGTCGGTCCATTCACTGATCGTTATGCTTGTGGTGGTCACTCTGGTCTTCTTCGTCGGTCGTATGGTCGGCGATCCGGCAACGCTGATGCTTCCTGTGGATGCCCGCCCAGAACAATTCGACGACCTGCGAGAGCGATTGGGCCTCAATGAGCCACTCCTGACGCAGTTCTTCGCATTTATGGGGGGCGCGTTAAGAGGCGATTTCGGGAACTCTTTCTGGCAGCAGGTGCCAGCTTTGGAACTGGTTCTTGCCCGACTACCGGCCACACTTTTGCTCGCGGCAGCAACGATGGCAATCGCACTGCCAAGCGCCATTCTGCTGGGCGCATTGGCAGTCCTCAAACCCGGCTCCTGGGCCGACCGGCTTGTAAATGTAGCGTCGTTGAGCGGTGTATCAGTCGTGGATTTCTGGCTGGGTCTGATGCTGATCCTGATCTTTTCGGTGAATCTCGGCTGGGTGCCGACGTCTGGCTACGGCGGCATCGAATACATCGTCCTGCCAGCCCTCGTCCTCGCTGCCAGTCCGCTGGGACGTATTGCGCAGATTACCCGAACCGCAATGCTTGACGAGATGTCCAAGCCCTATATCCGCGCCGCGCGGGCAAAGGGCATGAGCCGCCGGCAAGCGATCTTTCGGCACGGCCTGAAGAATGCATTCGTTCCCATCATTACTATGGCCGGCGATGAAACCACCTCGGTCCTGAACGGAGCCGTCGTTGTTGAAGCAGTGTTCGCATGGCCGGGCATTGGCCTGCTGCTTATTCAGGCGATCCAGCGCCGCGATTTGCCACTTATCGAAGCGACGGTTCTCGTGGTTGCGGTGCTTGTTATCGTTGTGAACATGCTCGTTGATTTTGCCTATGCATATTTGAACCCACGGATCCGCTACAGTTGACTTGGAGATTGCCGTGACTGAAGCCGCAACAAACGTCCCGTCGACCAAGAGCAAGGTCCATTTTGGCTTCCGCTCGGTCATGATCGGCCTGTTGCGGGATCCGGTCACCTTGTTTGCGTGCCTGTTTCTGGGGCTCTTGATGATTGTTGCGATCTTCGCGCCCTATTTGGTGCCCCACGATCCGATGGCTCAGAGCCTGGCAATGCGCAATCGCCCGCCCATGACGCCTTCTGCAAATGGTATCCCGCATATTCTGGGCACTGATGCACTGGGCCGGGACTTGCTCAGTCGGTTGATGATGGGTGCAAGGGTGTCAGTCAGCATTGGTGTGTTGAGCGCCGTCGTATCGGGATCTTTCGGGGTCATGATGGGACTGATCGCTGGCTACTATCGCGGCTGGATCGATGACCTCATCATGCGTGTCGTCGATGTGATGCTTGGATTTCCGACGTTGCTGGTAGCACTTTTCGTCCTGTTCGTCGTCGGCGGTGGTTATGTGAACCTGGTGCTGGTGCTCGCTCTGACCCGCTGGATGATCTATGCGCGCGTGACCCGCGGTATGACGCTGGCGCTAAGGGAGGAACCCTTCGTGGACGGTGCCAGAGCGATTGGCGCCAGCAATTTCCGCATCATCACCCGACATATATTTCCCAATCTTCTGTCGCCAATTGTCGTGCTGGCCACGCTCGAAGTGGCGCGGCTGATCCTGGCAGAATCTGCCCTCAGCTTCCTTGGTTTCGGGATCCGGCCACCAGCCTCGTCCTGGGGCCTCGAGGTGGCAAGTGGGCGCTCCTACATCAGCAATGCATGGTGGCTGGTGACATTCTCCGGCACTGCGATTTTCCTTACGGCGCTGAGCCTCAATCTGTTCGCCACCTGGTTGCGGGCACTGTCCGACCCGGTGCAACGCTGGCGCTGGCTGTCAGGCAAAAAAGCGATGGCTGCGAAGACCGTTGTCGCGGAAAAGCCGGAGGACAAGGCTTGAGCGCGCGAACGACGCATCCGGCACCCCCCTTGCTGGAGATCGAGACTCTTTCGGTCGAATTCCAGACGATGGAGGGGGTGGTCCGTGCCATAACCGACCTGAGCTATTCCGTTCGGGCGGGTGAAACCGTCGCCATCCTTGGTGAATCCGGCTCAGGCAAAAGCGTCAGCGCCGAGGCAATTATGGGGATCATCGATGCCCCTGCCGGAAGGATCGTCGGAGGCTCGGTTCGTTTCAAAGGCAAGGAATTGCTGACGATGCCCACCGCAGAGCGGTGCCGCATCAACGGCGAACATATCGCCATGATCTTTCAGGATGCCCTGGCGGCCCTGAACCCCTCACAAACTGTTGGCGCGCAGATTGGCGAAGTGTTCCGGCTGCATCGCGGAATGAGCTATCGCGAGTCCCTGAAACATGCAATCGAGCTGATGGACAAGGTGCGGATTCCGGCCGCGGCACAGCGCGCAGGATCGTATCCGCACGAGTTCTCCGGCGGCATGCGTCAGCGGGTCATGATCGCCAGCGCGATCGCACTCGAACCGGAGATCCTGATAGCAGATGAACCGACCACGGCCCTCGACGTGACGGTACAGGCGCAGATTATGGAACTGCTTGGTGAATTGCAGTCAGAGCAGAACATGGGACTTGTGCTGATCACCCACGATATGGGCGTTGTGGCAGATGTCGCCGACAACATCGTCGTCATGTATGCGGGGCGCGTGATGGAGCGGGGGCCACTGCGCGAGGTGTACCGTGCGCCGGGTCATCCCTACACCGCTGGTTTGCTCAACTCGATCCCGCGGCTGGACCGCCCGCATGATCGGCTACAACCCATTGAGGGGTCGCCGCCGAGCCCCCATGACATTCCCTCCGGATGCCCGTTCCATCAGCGCTGCCCTTGGCGAATGGACGTGTGTTCCAGAGTCCTGCCGTTGATGGAACGGCTTGTGGCAAGTGGCAACGACCGTGCGGTTGCCTGCCATCGAAATGACGAGGGGCTTCTGCATGTCTGATCGACATACGACACCGGAACCGCTCCTTTCAGTCGACGGATTGACCAAGCATTTCGCGCAGAGTGGCGGTTTTCTGAGTGAGGCAAAACTGGTGCGGGCCGTCGATGGCGTGAGCTTTGATTTGTACGAAGGCGAAACCCTGGGGCTGGTCGGAGAATCCGGTTGTGGCAAGTCCACCCTGTCTCGCACCTTGATGTGCCTGACGCCCGCCACCGATGGCAGCGTGCGCTACCGAGGCGAGGAAATTCTGTCTTTTGACAATCGGCGATTGCGGAGCCTGCGACGGGATATCCAGGTCGTCTTTCAGGATCCATACTCATCCCTTAGCCCGCGCATGTCGGTGCGGCAGATCATTTTTGAAACCTGGCAGGTGCATCCAGGGATTGTCCCCAAGCCGGATCGCGAACGGCGGCTGATCGAAATGCTTGAACAGGTGGGCCTGTCGGCTGACAGTGCCAGCCGGTATCCCCATGAGTTTTCCGGTGGCCAGCGCCAACGCATTGGCATCGCCCGCGCGCTGGCCATGAACCCACGTATCATTATCTGCGATGAGCCGGTTTCGGCGCTGGACGTTTCGGTTCAGGCGCAAGTCATAAACCTTCTGGAAGACATTCAGAAAGCGACCGGCGTCGCTTACCTGTTCATCGCGCACGATCTATCTGTCATCCGTCACATTTCGGATCGGGTCGCGGTCATGTATCTGGGAAAGATTGTCGAGATCGGGGAGGCCGATGATATCTATTCAAATCCAACCCACCCCTACACCAGAGCCCTGTTGTCTGCAGTGCCGTCCCCGGACCCAGATGCTGATCGGTCCAATCGCGTCATTCTGCAGGGCGATGTGCCTAGCCCCGTCGATCCGCCCACGGGTTGCCGCTTTCGGACCCGCTGCTGGATGGCGCAAGGAATCTGCGCGGAGCAAGAACCCGATCTGATCCCGCGACCAGGCACCCGCGCTCTTTCTGCCTGCCATTTTGCCGGCATCGAAGCACCCGAAGATGTCTGAGTTTCGCTTTCAATAGGCGCTAGCTCGACTGGGCGGCCATGGATGGCGCCAGGGGTTTGCCCGAACAAATCTGTATGATCCGGATCGCGACCGGATCGCCGTTAAGGCCATGTTCCATACCTGATGTCATGCGACCGCTCGGCCATTGCATAGCTGCGCCGCGACAGGTTCCCGGTCGTAGGATTCACTTGTCAGTATCGTAAGATTATAATAGCATAAACGATAGCAGGTGCACGGAGAATCTGCCGCCAGAGCCGTGGGAGGCGGCGCTGCACGTCATAAAAACACGGCGGACCAATGTTTCAGGTCCATGAAAGCACAATTAGGGAGGAATGAAATGCGTGAAATTTCAATGAAGGGCGTACATCCTGTGCGCGGTGGATTGCTCTCGGCACTGGCTGCGATCGCGATCGGCGTGACCTGTCTGGGCGGGACGGCAATGGCGCAGGACGTTACGTTGCGGTTCTCGGTCGGTGCAAATGAATCAGAGACAGACGGCATGTCGGTCGGGCTGCGCGCAATGCGCGATTACGTTGCCTACAAATCCGGCGGCACAATGGAGATCGAGATATTCTGGAACACGCTCGGCGGCTCGCTTCAGGTGACCGAGCAAGTGAAGAACGGGACGCTCGACATGGCGTTGACCGACGATTCCGTCCTTGGGTCGTTCTATCCGCCGATGCAGGCCTTCCAGATCCCGTATCTGTTCGCCTCGTCGCCAGCGGCCTGGCAGTTCACCCAGACCGACACGGTTCACCAGATGACCGAGGAAATGCGCGAAGCTACCGGCCTTCGTACGCTGGGGTTCTCGCAGAACGGATTCCGTAATATCACCAACAACATGCGTGAAGT
>CALGTJ010000786.1 GCA_937901435.1 uncultured Rhodobacter sp.
CTTTGCTCAGGGTGCCGCCATCAATGTTAAATTCTGTTTTCACCAACGCCTCTGACTGTCCTAGGAAACATCCCGGAACAGTCACATTTGTCAGGGTCGTTGGCGTGCGGGGAAGTCTGCGAAAATCCATCAGCTCTCACTCTTTAGCGCACTCTCGTGCCATTTGCGCAGCAACATATGACTGAGAAAGCTCAGCCCTGCAAAGATCACCACACCCGTGACCGCGATCAGGATCAAAGCCGCAAACATGCGCGGGATGTTCAAACGGTACCCTGCCTCGAGGATGCGAAACGCGAGGCCGGATTTCAGCCCCCCGGTGCCCGCCACATATTCCGCCAAAACCGCGCCGATCAGGCTAAGACCGCCCGCAATACGCAGACCGCCAAGGAAATAGGGCAGCGCCGTGGGCAGTTGCAGATAGCGCAGCTTTTGCCAGCGCGTCGCGCCATAGATGCGGAACAGGTCGCGCAGGTTGTGGTCGGTGGAATTGAGGCCAAGCGTGGTATTGGACAGCACCGGAAAAAACGCCACCAGCCACGCACAAAGCAAAAGCCCCCCAATGCGGCTGTCCACATAGATGAAAATCAGCGGCGCGATGGCCACGATGGGCGTCACCTGCAGGATGACCGCGAAGGGGTAAAAGCTCATCTCGACAAGGCGCGACTGGGTGAACAGCACCGCCAGCCCGACACCGCCCAGCACCGCCACCGCCAGCGCCAGCAGGGTGATCTGCAAGGTGACCAGCAAGGCCTCGAACAGCATCTTCCAATCCGCGATCAGCGTTTCCAAAACCTTGCCCGGACCCGGCAGGATGTAATGCGGGATGTTGTTCCAGACCACGGTCCGGTCCCATAAGACAATGGCCGCCACCAGCACAATCACCGGCATCGCCCATTTGCCGAATTTTTCCAGCCTGAGCCGTTTCAGACGGGCGATCTCATCCTCGTCCAGCATCTGTTTCGCGCCGGGTTGTTGCTCTGCAATGCTCATGCGGCCTCCTCCATCGCGCGGTGCAGCGCCTCTGACGCCGCGCGGGCATGGGCGGCGTATTCGGGTGAGGTGCGAAAATCGCCGTCGCGCGGATAGGGCGCGTCGACCTGTAACTCTTCGATGACCCGACCGGGGCGCGCGGCCATGACCACGATGCGGTCCGACAGAAAGACCGATTCAAACACCGAATGCGTGACGAAAATCACCGTGCAGCCGATCTTTTCCTTCAGCTTCAACAGGTCGTTGTTCAGCTTGAACCGCGAAATTTCGTCGAGTGCTGCGAAAGGTTCATCCATCAGGATCAGCCGGGGCCGCGTCACCATGGCTCGCGCAATCGACACGCGCATTTTCATGCCGCCCGACAATTCACGCGGATAGCTGTCGAGGAATTTCTCTAACCCGACCAGACGCAGCGCCTCCAACACCTGATCCTTGACGTCGAAATAGCTTTTGCCACGCAGGCGGAACGGCAGCCAGACGTTTTGCGCGACCGTGGCCCATGGCATCAGGGTCGGTTCCTGAAACACCACGCCCAAATCGCCAGACCCCTGTTCGCCAGTCCCCGGACCGCCCGCCCATGTGATGCGTCCAGAGGTCGGGCGCAACAGCCCCGCGATCAGACGCAGGGCTGTTGATTTTCCGCAGCCAGAGGGGCCAAGCAACGACACAAAGTCCCGCTGATGGATCTGCAACGACATCCCCGCAAGCGCGGTGACGGTCCCGTTAAACGTCTTGTCCACGCCCACAAGGCGCAACAGTTCGGGGCGTTTGCCTAGGGGAAGATCGCTCAAAGCTGGTTCCTTGTCGGTTGCGGCATCAAACCAAAGATCAGGGCTTGATGTCCATCCCAACTTTTTTGTTTGTAAACTCAGTGGTGTAGGCCGCTTTCCAGTCGATCCCAGCCTCCGGCACGCCCGCCTCGACCATAGCGTTGTAGAACCCACCAACCTTTTCATCCGTCATCGCGCCAATCCCCAGTTCCAGCGCGTCGCCACTATCCACAATGCCGTTTTTCAGCATCATCATTCTGGCAAATTCAATCTTGTCCTGCGTCATATCCGGGTTCGCCTCAAGGATAAGCGCATCCGCGGCGGCGCTATCGCCATAGAGGAAATTATACCACCCCGTCGCAGATCCGTCGACGAAACAGGCCACCGCATCGGGGTCGTTGGCAATCGTGTCGGCCATGGTTTCAATCGTGGTGGCGTAGGTGGAATAGCCCGCATCCGCGATCAGAAATACGTTTGGCTCGAACCCGGCTTCTTTCTGGATCAGATAGGGTTCGGAACTCAGGTATCCCTGCATCCCCGTCTGCTTGTTGGCAAGGAACGGCGCGGGGTTAAAGGTATAGGGCACGCGCTGTTCGACCGTGAACCCATGCGCCGCGATCATCCATTGGTAGTAAGAGGCAAAGCCGTTGTCACCAATCAGCAGCGTCAGCTTTTTCAGATCATCCCAAGAGTCCGCAACGCCGGGATGGGCGATGATAACCTGCGGGTGTTTCTGGAACGTGGCCGCGACAGAGACGACCGGAACGCCCTGCGCAACCGCGTTGAAGGCCTGCAACAGATCGCCGCCCATGTGGAACTGGATCTTGCCCGCCAGCATCAGCGCGCGGTTGTTCACCTGCGGGCCACCGGGCACGATTGTCACGTCCAGCCCACAAGCCGCATAGGTGCCATCGGCCACAGACTGATAATAGCCGCCGTGTTCTGCCTGCGCGAGCCAGTTTGTGCCGAACGCCACAGACTTCAAATGGCTTTCGGCCAGCGCCGAACACGCAATCATTATGCCAGCGGATATTGTGCCAATCGCCGTCGCTGACATCGTTCTGAGATATGACATTTCCGTCTCCTTGTGAGTAACTCTCAGACGTTAATGAACCATCAATCGCGGGGGGATTATTTCAGCCCATTTTGCAAAAAGATCTGTGTTCATCTGGTAATTATTGCACTTTACCTAAGCAAATGTAAGGTTTTCGCTGAAAATCTGTGCGCTCCTTTCAGCGGGCGCCCTCTTTTTGCAGCCCCTCTGGTGGTGTATGCCCTGTTTGGATAGGGTGAAAATCGTGCCGAAAAGGATCCTGAAATGACCGCCCTCACCCCCTCGACCATCGCGCCGCCTTTCGCACGCTACTCTCACGGGGTGCTGATCCCGCGCGGCCACCAAATCATTGTGACCTCTGGCCAATTGGGCATGGCAAAGGACGGCACGATCCCAAAGGGCGCGCAGGCGCAGGCAGACCTCTGTTTCAGCAATATCGACGCCATTCTTGCCGCTGGCGGTGCCTCTGCCAAAAACACCGTAAAGCTGACCGCCTATGTCACTGACCGCGCCCATATGCAGGGGTACATGGTTGCGCGCGACGCATGGCTGGCCGGGATCGACACGCCGCCTGCCTCGACCCTTGTGATCGTCTCGGGCTTTACACGCCCAGAATTCGTCGTCGAAATCGAGGTGATGGCCGCCATTGCGACCGGACCCCAAGCCCTATAACCCGGCGAAGCTGTCGAACATCAAAGACCCGCCAACCCAAATCGCCAACGCAGAAATCGCGAAACTGATAGAGGTTTTCATCCATTCGGCACTGCGTTCCAATGCCGCAAGGGGAAAGCTGGCGACAGTTGTCAGGGCCGCCATTCCCGCCATCGACCCGATCCCAAAGACCACGAAATATAGTATCGCCTGCGTGATCGAGTTGGTCGTCGCAACAGTCAGCACCAGCAAACCCGCCGACCCCGCCGCACCATGCAGCAGCCCTATGCCAAAGGTCATGCATTGCTCTCGCCGGTGGGTATGACCTTGGGCAGAGTCGCGATGCAGGGCGGTGTCCGTCACGTGGCTGTGCAGAGGCAGATGGATGCGACCGCGCCGCATCTTCCACAGCAAGCGCCCCCCAAGAAACGCAATCATAATGCCTACGATCATCTCTAGCCGGGCCTCAATGCGGCCCGAGATGCCAAGGCCCATGATAGCCACCACAGAACAGATCAAAAACAGGGCCAGCGTATGCCCCAACCCCCAGATTGCCCCACGCGCGATCAGGGCGCGCCGCCCGGTTTTTCCAGGGCTCATGGCCGCGATAGCCGCCAGATGATCCGCCTCAATCGCATGTGCCATCCCGATCACAAATCCAAGCGACAGAAACGCCCATTGATCGACCAGAAAGGACATGTGTTACAAAATCCGCTGCAAGGGAGGCAACCTGCAAGGGACGCCCTCGCAAAGCCACAACTGTCACCGCAGCCTTACAGCCATTTCCGCGCGCGGGTCAACGTGCCCCACGAGGGGTCAGACGCAGCACGAAACAGGGTTGTGGCACCAATGACGCCTTGTGTTTCATGACTGCAAACCGGATGCTATCGGCACGCATACGACCTGCCAAACAGACCCGAAAGGCCCGCCCATGCCCGTTGTCGTCACCGATATCAAACGCGCCGATCCAGAGGCAGCGCGGGCGCTTGCGCAATATGGCGTGGCGACCGTCCATGAGGCGCAGGGGCGCACCGGGTTGATGCACCAGCGCCTGCGCCCGATCTGGCGTGGCCCCGCGATCAGTGGCACCGCCGTGACCTGCACCCTGCCCCCCGGTGACAACTGGATGATCCATGTGGCGGTCGAGCAATGCCAGCCCGGCGATATCCTTGTGGCCGCGACTCTGTCGCAAGCGCATTCGGGCTATTTCGGCGATCTGCTGGGCACGATCCTGATGGCGCGCGGCGTGCGCGGATTGATCATTGACGCGGGCTGTCGCGATGTGGATGACCTTGAAAAGATGGGCTTTCCGGTTTGGTCCCGCTCTGTCCATGCGCATGGCACGGTCAAGGAAACGCTAGGCGATGTGAATATTCCGGTCAGTTGCGGCGACACCATCGTCACCCCCGGCGATGTGATCGTGGCCGACAATGACGGTGTGGTCGTCGTGCCCCGGCTGAACGCGGGCACGGTCGCCGCCGCCTCTGCCGCGCGCGTCGCCAAAGAAGAGGCCAGCCGCGCGCGCTATGTCGCCGGAGAGCTGGGTCTGGACGTCAACAACATGCGCCCGAAACTGGCCGCCTTGGGCCTGACCTATGTGACGCAAGGCGATTGGGAATCCAGCCAATGATCATCGACTGCCACGGTCATTACACCACCGAACCCCCCGCCTTTATGGAATTTCGCCGCGCGCAGATCGTCTATTTTTCTGACCCGACCGGGCACGCGCCCGTGATGGCGGATATCAGCGACGACGAGATCCGCGACAGCATAGAGACAAACCAGTTGCGCGCCCTGCGCGAGCGTGGCGCGGATATGACGCTCTTTAGCCCGCGCGCCTCTGGTATGGGCCATCATATCGGCGATGAGGCCATGTCAAAGGCCTGGACCGTTCTGGCCAACGACATGATCCACCGGGTCACACGTCTTTATCCAGACCAGTTCATCGGCGTGTGTCAATTGCCCCAATCGAACGGCATGCCTATCGCCAATTCCATCGCGGAACTGGAACGCTGCGTGCTGGAACTGGGCTTTGTCGGGTGCAACCTGAACCCGGATGTCTCTGGCGGCAAATGGACGGGCGCGCCGCTGACGGATAAATCGTGGTATCCCTTCTATCAAAAGATGGTCGAGTTGGACGTGCCTGCGATGATCCATGTGTCTGGCTCGTGTAACCCCAATTTTCACGCCACAGGCGCGCATTATATCAATGCCGACACCACAGCGTTCATGCAGCTGCTTGAGGGCGATCTTTTCACCGATTTTCCCGACCTGCGCCTGATCATTCCCCACGGCGGTGGTGCGGTGCCCTATCACTGGGGGCGCTATCGCGGTCTGGCGGATATGCTGGGCAAGCCGCCGCTGACCGAGCATGTGATGAAAAACGTGTTCTTTGACACATGTGTCTATCATCAGGCCGGGATCAACTGTCTGTTTGACGTGATTGACCCGGACAATATCCTGTTCGCCTCGGAAATGTTCGGTGCCGTCAAGGGCATTGACCCGGAAACCGGTCACAATTTCGACGACACCAAACGCTATATCGACGCGCTGGACATTCCTGCCGCAGACAAAGCCAAGGTGTTCGAGGGCAACGCGCGCCGGGTCTATCCCCGTCTTGATGCCGCTCTCAAGGCGCGCGGCCTCTGACGCCGCACCGCAGCAAACCCAGCCTTGCATTGCGCGCAATCCCGCTATGCAGAGCTATTCAGGTGATTGAAATAAGGGGCGATCCGCATATGTTGCATTGCAGCATAAAGGAAAAGATCCATGAGTGATTTCACAGCCAACACCAACGTCGCCTCGGCCTCGCAGAAAAGCATCTTTTCGACATTCGGGCTGCTTGTCGAGGGCATTGCAAAAGGCTTTCGCGCACACCGCGCCTATATCGAGCTGAATTCGAAATCTGACCGTCAGCTTGCCGAAATGGGCCTGACCCGTGCAGATGTTGCCGTCACCGCCGCAAAACCACTGTTTACCTGACCGACCATGTTCGGGGGCTGACCCCGGTCGGACCAGTACGGCGTGCCACATGCCCCGGATCAAATCCGGGACAGAAGGCGCGCAGAGTATTGAACCGCCGATTATAACGGCCTGTCATAGACGCGATCTTTGACAAACCGCGGCGCACACCGGTCTCACACAGGATGGTTATTCGGCAGCCCTTTCCTTTTGACAAAATTCGGGGGAGCATTGGCGCACCCAATGTCAAAGGACGCCAGATGACCGCTTCCCTTATCCCCTCGACACCCCCTATCGCCTCGATGCTTGTCGGATCTTTGGTCGCGGATGCCGCCTCGCTTGGGGTGCATTGGCTGTATGATCCCGAACGGATCGCAGACATCGCAAGCCGGCAGGGCGGGCGCAGCGCCTTTACCCCCATTGATGCGAAAAATTTCGAGGGCGTGCGCGGCTATTTTGCGGTAATTACTCACCCCCCATTTTGAGAGTGTGCGTCTCAGGCGAGGGTTTGGT
>CALGTJ010000787.1 GCA_937901435.1 uncultured Rhodobacter sp.
CTGATCCACCTTAACAGGGCCGCAAAGTGGTCGAAGAACTAGGACCACCTCTCTACGCCTTGCCACATGGCATGTGGAACTCAGCCGTCGTGGACCCGGCATCCTTTTGCGCGATATCCTGAAAGGTGATGATCCCGCCATTAAAGCCATCATAGAAACTGTCGCCGAAATCGACCCTGATGTGCTTTTATTGACCGGTATTGATTGGGACTACGATCTTGCCGCCCTCACTGCGCTGGCTAAAGGGTTTGAGGATAAGGGCACCAGCTTTCCCAACCTTTTTGCGAGGCAACCCAATTCCGGCCTGATGACCGAGATGGACCTTGACGGGGACGGGCGCAGCGGTGGTCCGGGCGATGCGCAAGGTTATGGTAAATTCACTGGTGACGGCGGAGTGGCATTGCTGTCGCGCCTACCCATGGATCACGATAAGGTCCGCGACTTTTCGCAGGTACTTTGGCAAGATTTGCCAGACGCCAGTTTGCCAGAAATCGACGGGCAGCTCTTTCCTTCTGTAGAGGCTTCTGAAATTCAAAGGCTTAGCTCTGCCGTCCATTGGGATATCCCTATCATCCTGCCGAATGGCAGGCTTCATGTTCTGGCCTTTGCGGCAGGGCCGCCCGTGTTCGACGGCCCAGAGGATCGAAACGGCTTGCGCAACCACGACGAGGTTGCATTTTGGACCCGCTATCTTGACGGCCAACTAGCCACCCCGCCCAAAGATCCGGTAGTCGTCATGGGCAACGGCAATCTGGATCCGGTGGATGGCGAGGGGCTGCATCAGGCCATGATCAACCTGCTGGCCCACCCACGCCTGCAAGATCCCGCGCCGCGTAGTGACGGGGGTGAACAGGCAGCAGCACAGGGTGGCGCGAATGACCGCCATCGTGCGGACCCCTCTTTTGACACGGTCGATTGGCGCGATGATCCCGGCCCCGGCAATCTGCGGGTCAGCTATGTCCTGCCTGATCGCAGCCTCGACGTCAAAGACGCTGGCGTCTTCTGGCCCGTTCCAAACGCGCCAAACGCGAAACTGATCACCGCAAAAGACGGGCCACGTCACCGTATGGTCTGGGTTGATATCGAATTGCCCCCCTAAGTCCACGCTGCGTTTCTTGACCCTTGCACGGCGACACGATAGGCGAATTGCAATCAACCAATGCCTAAGGACAGCCCGCCATGAGCAACCCCTCGCTTCTTATTCTTCCCGGTGACGGGATCGGCCCCGAAGTCATGACCGAAGTTCGCCGTGTCATCGATTGGTATGGCGCAAACCGCGACATGACTTTTGATGTCACCGAAGATCTTGTTGGCGGCGCCGCCTATGACAAACACGGCACGCCGCTGCACGATGACACCATGGCCAAGGCGCAAGAGGTCGATGCAGTGCTCTTGGGCGCTGTGGGCGGGCCGAAATACGACAAGCTGGATTTTAGCGTAAAACCCGAACGCGGCCTGCTGCGCCTGCGCAAAGAGATGGACCTGTTTTCAAATCTGCGCCCTGCGCAGTGTTTTGACGCGCTCGCTGATTTCTCGTCGCTGAAACGCGATGTGGTCGCGGGTCTCGACATCATGATCGTGCGTGAATTGACCAGCGGCATCTATTTTGGCGAACCGCGCGGCATCCACCGCGAAGGCAACGAACGTGTGGGCATCAACACCCAGCGTTACACAGAATCCGAGATTGCCCGCGTCGCACGGTCTGCCTTTGAGTTGGCGCGCCGTCGCAGCAACAAGGTCTGCTCTATGGAAAAGGCCAATGTGATGGAGTCCGGGATTCTGTGGCGCGATGTGGTCACCGAAGTGCATGAGGCCGAGTATCAGGACGTCGAGCTAAGCCATATGTATGCGGATGCAGGCGCGATGCAGCTGTGCCGCTGGCCCAAGCAGTTTGACGTCATCGTCACCGACAACCTCTTTGGCGACCTGCTGTCGGATGCCGCCGCGATGCTGACCGGCAGCCTTGGGATGTTACCCTCTGCCAGCCTTGGCGCGCCCATGGCCAACGGTCGCCCCAAAGCATTATACGAACCGGTGCACGGCTCTGCCCCCGATATCGCAGGTCAGGCCAAGGCGAACCCGATCGCCTGTATCCTCAGCTTTGCGATGGCCCTGCGCTATTCCTTTGATGCCGGTGTCGAGGCCGATCGCCTTGAGGCCGCTGTAGAGAAAGTGTTGGCAGACGGGCTGCGCACTGCTGATTTAATAGGCGAAGACGGGGTCGAGCCGGTTTCGACCACTCAAATGGCCGACGCCAT
>CALGTJ010000788.1 GCA_937901435.1 uncultured Rhodobacter sp.
TCCACCCGAATGAGGCGCATAAGGGAGCGGGTGTTATCCATTTTGACGGACATCTCGTCATGCAGCGGCCTTTCGTGGTGGCGCACGGGTCTGTGGCTTTTGCCCCCGCCTGAAGATCTCGATGATGCGCATCTGGCCACCGCAATCGGGGCATGGTTCGCGGAGCGTAAGTGGGATGATCTCTGCGGTTGGCGGATCTTCGTTTTTGACCGGTTCTGCCCCAAGTAACGCGCGGGCCTTTGCGATGTTGGCCTTGCGGGTCGCGCTTGCAAGCAATCCGTAATGGCGGATGCGGTGGAACCCGTCCGGAAGCACATGGATCAGAAAGCGGCGGATGAACTCGGGCGTCGCCAGCCGCATCACCTTTTGGCGCTCTCCATTCTTGATGCGATAGTCTTTCCATCTGAACGCAACAGTGGTGGCATCGGCGCTGACGATGCGGCTGTTTGAGATGGCGACACGGTGTGTGTAGCGACTGAGATAGGCCAGCACAGCCTCGGGGCCACCGAAGGGTGGTTTGGCGTAAACGACCCATTCGTTTTTGCGCAGCGGGGTCAAATACGCAGCAAAAGCCTGCGGTTCTGATAGCCCAGCTAAATCACCAAAGAAGTTGAGTTCTCCTTCACAATGCAGAGCCAGCAACCCTTCGATAAACAAGCGTCGAAACAGTCGGGATAAAACCCGCACATGC
The DNA here is from genome assembly GCA_937901435.1 of uncultured Rhodobacter sp. The sequence continues at coordinate 692 of CALGTJ010000788.1, forward strand.
AGAAAGAACCCAGGCTTGCACGCGACCCAGCGGTTGCCGTCTTTCGACAACCCACCGCCCGGCACGATCATGTGGACGTGAGGATGATGGGTCAGTGCCGATCCCCATGTGTGCAGCACGCTGGTCATACCGACCCGCGCGCCCATGCGCTTAGGATCGTCGGCGATGGTGGTCACTGTCTTCGCTGACACGCGGAAGAGCAGGCCATAGACAGCGCGCTTATTCCAGTAGGCGATGCGTGCGATCTCGGCTGGCAGCGAGAAGACCAAGTGGAAGTATTCCACCGGTAGCAAATCTTCTGAACGCGCGGCCATCCAGTCTCGGGCTGCGGGCCCCTGACATTTAGGGCAGTGCCTGTTCTTGCATGAGTTGTATGCGATGTGGTGGTGATCACATTTAGTGCACGCCGCCACATGCCCGCCGAGTGCTTCAGTTCGGCAGGCTTCAATTGAAGACATCACTTTGAGCTGGCTGAGGCTGACATGCCCCGCATTGTCCCGCCGCCACGCAGGGCCGTGCATGCGAAAGATGTCAGCGATCTCCAGCGCGTGTTTTGACACGCGAACCCGTTCGTCAGGTCAGGCCCTTCACATGCTCAAACGGGCTGGTGATATCGCCCAACGTCTTTGTTGCGACGTGGGTGTATCGCGCGGTCGTACTCAGCTTGGAATGCCCGAGCAGAAGCTGGATTACTCGCACATCCGTGTTTGCCTCCAACAGATGTGTCGCAAAACTGTGCCGCAGGGTGTGAAGCGTTGCGGGCTTTTTGATCCCGGCCATACGTTTGGCTGATGTAAACGCCCGGTTCAACTGACGAGGCGATATTGGATCGACACGGCTCTGACCGGGAAACAACCAACCTTGTGGACGGGCCTCGCGCCAATAGTCCCGCAGTAAAACAAGCAAAGATGGTGACAGCATCACATCGCGGTCCTTGCCGCCCTTGCCCCGTTCGACATGGATCAGCATGCGGTCGCTGTCGATGTCTCGGACCTTCAGGTGGGTGACTTCTGATGCGCGTAAACCGCCGCCATAGCCAATGCTCAGGGCTGCGCGGTATTTGAGACCAGGTCCGGGTGCTGAGGCTAGCAAGGCCGAGACCTCCTCAACGCTGAGAACGATAGGCAATTTGCGCGGCTCAGTGCGAAATTGCATGTACTTCTTCATCTCATCACGATCGCAGGTCATCGAGAAAAAGAACCTGAGCGCAA
>CALGTJ010000789.1 GCA_937901435.1 uncultured Rhodobacter sp.
CTCTTTCAAGTGGCCGGCAATCATCTCGGCATGTCCGGCGGATTCCAATTGGCATGGGCCAGCTATTAAGGTCAGCGCTTGCGTATTGCCTAAAGTTAGACCGGCACACTCTATGTTCTTCATTATGATGAAACCTGTTCGCGGAGAATGGAAGCTGTCAACGAAAGCATCAAATAGATTCCGGAAAAGATCAAGGCGGCAAGGATCGCGTTTTCGAATTTCTTTGGATAACTCGGATCCTGTGCCTCTACTGGAGATACACTGGTCGTGAGATAGCGCACTTGCGAGCTGGCCTCTCGTTGGGTCTGGATCAAGTTTTCCAGTGATCTTTGCAGCATCATATCGCGGGTTTGCAGATCGCCCTGTGCCATTAAGATTTGCAGGCTTAGGTCCGCAAGCGACTGCTCTCCCTGTGACGCATCCACCATTTCTAGGTTCATTTCATCAAGCAAAGCAATGAGACGTCTAATATCGCCCTTTAGACCGGATAGTTTTGCAGTATTGGGGCGTGGATTATCCAGCAAAGCCTGCAGTCGCAGTCTTTTCAGTTGCAGTTCGGTCTCAAAATGGGTGATCCGGGCCCGCATAGCGGTCAGTTTGCCCTGCGGGTCGACCACCGCATTTTCCTGTTGTAACCTTAACAGCCTTTCCTGTGCATCCAGCCGTTCCTGATGGGCTTTTTCAAGCGCTTTTTCAGCGTCTGCAACCTGATTGTCACGTTTGCGGCGCGACAGGTTGTCTACTTTTTCCTCTGAGTACGCGATCAAAGCCTCGGCATATTGTTTGGAGACGGCCGGATCGGTTGCCGTGACTTCCATTTTCAATACCCCTTCGGTTGGATCATAGCCAATCTCGAGGTTGCGTTTGTAAAGTTTATAAGCCTTTTCGTTTGAGGCGTCCTCGTCAAGCCGTAGTAATGGGTCGATCCAGCTTTGTGAAAAATGGGCTTTGAACCCGACATCATTGTCCAAGCGCAACATTGCCTCTTTTGACAATAGATAATTTTGCACAGAGACCGCGTCTTGGCTCGAGGCAAGGCCCGTGCCCGTAAGGAGACCTCCTGCACCTGCGCTGGCGCTCCCCTCTGCGTTAAGGATCAAAAACTCGGCTTTGGTTGAATACAGCGGTGTTGCTACAAAATAAAAGTACCAAGCCGTTACTGCCGTGGGCAAGAACACAAAAACCACCAAACGGGCCAATAACATTAACGCCTTTCGGCGGCGCCTGCGGGTGATTTCCAGCTGAATTTGTCGGATTTCTTCGCTGCGGCGGTCGATAGGATTGACGTCGGTAGAGGGTAGCGTTTCGGGTACTTTTTCAATTTTTTGTGGCAGCTGGACCTTTGTATTGTCGGGAGATGGAGACTTGTTTTGATTTTGCTCTGGTGAAATCCAATCAAGAGGATTGCTGCGGTTAAATGGATCAATTCCTTTTGCCCTGAGCAGACGCACGGCATCAAAATCCGTTTGCGCAGGTAATTTATGTTCATTGGCGATACGACGGGCCATGCGCAGTTGGCGCCCGGTTAACCCTTCTTTTTGGATTGCCTCGATTTGATTTGCGGGTGTCGTATCAGTCGTGTTGTTCGCGACTGCTGGTGGCGTTTTTTCGGAGCGATTTGTTTCGGGGCTTGTCTCTTTATGTGGCGGTGTCGCAAGATTGTTTTGAGGATGAAGGTGTTGTGACGGCTTCACCTGGGTATGGTCGGTTTGAGGATGCGCTTTTTGAGACTGTCCATCTTTAGAATGACGGGTTTGAGGATGTGTTGATTGTGGCTGGTTGGCCTGACTTTTTGTGGTTTGGGCCTGCGCGGTTTGGACTTGCGCGGTTTGAATTTGACTGGCTGTAGGGTGCATTTGATCGTCCGCCAGTTTTTCTGGCACTGTGTCTGATTGGGGGGTGTCTAATTGGGGGCTTGGTGTTGTAGGAACACGCCTGATACGAAATTTCCTAACGGGTTGTTTCATAGTCATAAAGTTGCTTTGCCTCCTCCAAGCTTTCGAACATATGTAATTTTCCCCAATGTAATACGGCTGCCTTTTGTGCAAATTTCTCAAGTACTTCAGGCTGATGCGATACAATAATAATTGTGGTTGTTCGCAGCCGCTCCTGAAGGATGCTCGCGGATTTTCGGTTGAATTCGGCATCGG
>CALGTJ010000790.1 GCA_937901435.1 uncultured Rhodobacter sp.
ACCACCAAGACGGGCCAGCACATCATGCGCACCGGAGCGACGTCGATCAAACGTTACTCGATGGAGCTGGGCGGCAATGCACCGGTGTTGGTGTTTGAGGATGCCGATCTTGATCTGGCCGCCGACATCGTCACTGGCGTGAAGTTCAGCAATGCCGGGCAGATTTGCGTCTCGCCTAATCGCGTCTTTGTGGCCAAGGCGGTGCGTGAGGCCTTTACCCAAAAAGTCGTGGATCGCGCAAGAGCAGCAAAGGTCGGATTCGACAAACACGCCGACATCACCACCGGACCCGTGATCGACGGACGTGCATGGACGCGGCTGAAGGGTCTGGTAGATGATGCTGTTGCCGGCGGAGCAACGCTACTTGCTGGTGGCGAGCGTCCTACGGGCATGAATGCAGGCCACTTTCTAGCGCCTACGGTTCTGGCTGGTGTGACCGAAACGATGGCGGTCTACCGCGAGGAAACCTTTGGTCCAATCGTCAGTATTGTCCCATTTGACGATAACACCGACCTTCTACGCATGGCGAATGATTGCGAAGAAGGCGGGCTGACAGCCTATGTCTTCACCCGCGATTTGGCACGGGCGGAGCATTTTTCAGCGCATTTGCGTTATGGGGAAATTCAAATCAACGGCGTAAAATATGACATTGACCTGCCGCACGGTGGGATCGGGCAATCGGGGGTCGGACATGATTGTTCGGCGCTCGCCTTGCACGACTACCTTGTCCAGAAACGGATCACACGCGCCCTCGACACGACAACATTTGGAGGCCTGAACCCATGAAAATCACCCGCATCACCAGCCATGTGCTGGGGTATGACCTGCCCGAACCATTGGGCTATTCGCAACAGTATTATCACAAACGCACCGCCCATCTGGTCGAAGTTGAGACTGACGAGGGCATTACTGGCTGGGGCGAATGTTTTGGCGCGGGCAATATCGCGCTGGCCAATAAAGTTATCGTGGAACAGGTCATCCAACCTATGGTGCTGGGGATGGACCCGCTGGACCGCGACGTGATCTGGCACAAGGTCTACAATCTGATGCGCGATCACGGGCAAAAGGGCATGCCACTGCAATCCTTGTCTGGCGTCGATATCGCGCTGTGGGATATTACGGGCAAGGTCGCGAATCTTCCGTTGCACAAGCTGATCGGCGGTGCACATCGCGACCGGATCGAAGTCTATGGCTATGGGATGATGCTGCGCCCTGAAAGCGCCGACAACCTTGTCGCACGGTTTACAGACGAGGCGGCGGCGATTAAAAACATGGGGTTCAAAGCCATCAAGATGAAGGTCGGCCTTGGCCCCAAGGACGACGTGCGCCTGATCGAGGCCGTGCGGCGCGGCGTTGGGGACGATTATCGCTTCATGATAGACGCCAACCACGCCTATACGACCCATGATGCGTTCTATGTCGGGCGCGCGATGGAAGAATTCGACCCTTATTGGTTTGAAGAACCCGTCGCCCCCGAAGACCTTGATGGCTACCGCGAACTACGCAGCGGTCTGCGCGTCAACATCTCCGGTGGTGAGGCTGAATTCAACCGCTGGGGTTGGCGTGCATTGCTGGAAAGTCGTGGCCTCGACATCGCTCAACCCGAGGTTTGCGCGCTGGGTGGCATCTCCGAATACCTGCGGGTGCTGACGCTGTGCCACGCGCATTTCACGCCTGTTGTGAACCACGTTTGGGGCTCTGCCATTGCAGTGGCCACAAACATGCATCTGCTGGCGGCAATGCCACCTTTGCCGGGGGGGCTGTTCCCGTGGGAGCCGATGTTGGAATTCGACACAACCCACAACTTGTTCCGAGACGATCTGCTGACGAACCCCTTAGATATTCAGGGGCAAGTGGCCACCAACAACGGCACGGTCGACATTCCCAGTGGCCCGGGTTTAGGTGTCACTCCTGACCGCGACTTCATCCGTCACTACGACCTCTGCAATTGAAGTCGACCATGTCACAACCTTCCTTTGTAGCAGTCGATTGGGGCACAACCGGCTTCCGCCTTTGGGTCATGGACGCGGGCGGACAAATCTTGAACGCCACTCAAGGTCCCTTCGGCATGTCACGCCTCAAACCCGATGACTTTGGCCGTATATTAGAGGAAAGCCTGAATACATTGGGCGTAGGCGAAGACGTGCCCGTGGTCATTTGCGGTATGGCAGGTGCTGCGCAAGGCTGGTGCGAAGCGCCGTACTTGACAGCGCCGACGCAGCTCGAAACTCTTGGACGACAAGCCGTAGCCGTTGTTAATACGCACCGATGTGTCCGCATTCTTCCCGGTGTCAAGCAAATGAACCCGGCCAACGTCATGCGCGGCGAGGAAACCCAGATCGCAGGACTTTTGCATCAAAGCCCCGATTTTGGCGGGACTGTTTGCTTGCCAGGCACCCACACGAAATGGGTCCGTGTCGCAGATCGCGCCATCACCAGTTTTGAAACTTGTATGACAGGTGAACAATTCGCATTCTTTTCAGAGACTTCGGTGCTGTCTCACTCCATGATCCTCGATGGATGGAGCGACAGCGCCTTTCGCGAGGCCGTTCGCACCGCAACCCGTGACCCTGCCGCCATTGCGCGCCGCCTCTTTGCGATCCGCGCTGAAATGCTTGTCGCAGATCAGACCAGCGCAGAGGCACGGGCGACCTTGTCAGGGCTGCTGATCGGTCAGGAATTGATGGCTGTGCCACACTACTGGCAGGGACAATCGGTAACGCTGATCGGCGCACCAACCCTCTGCGAAATATACCTCAAGGCACTTGATGTCATGGGTGTCGGCGGGCGGGCCCTTGATGTGGCGTCAATGACGCTCGCCGGCCTCACAGCGGCGCACCAACAATACATGAGTCATTCCAATGCCTAGAGACATCATCGCCATCCTGCGCGGTGTTCACCCTGACGAAGTGGTTGCGATCGGTGATGTACTGATCCGATGTGGTGTTACCACAATCGAAGTACCACTGAATTCCCCTGAACCGTTTGGGAGCATTGGGCGACTGACCAATCATTTCGGACTGGATGCACAAATTGGCGCGGGAACAGTGCTGAGTGTTAAAGATGTGCAACGTGTTGCAGAATTGGGCGGTCAACTTATCGTCTCGCCCGATACCGCACCAGACGTCATTCAAGCGACCAAATCGGCCAACCTTTCCTCCTACCCGGGTGTCATGACACCGACCGATTGCATTACTGCACTGCGAAATGGGGCGGATGGACTAAAGTTCTTCCCCTCGTCCATTGTCGGCGTCGATGGGTTCAGGGCCATCTGTGCTGTCCTTCCACCGGGCACCAAAACCTTCGCTGTAGGTGGTGCTGGTCCAGAGAATTTTAAGGAGTGGCTCGCCGCAGGCATGACAGGGTTCGGTATCGGGTCAGCACTCTATAAGGCGGGCGACAAACCTGCGGATGTTGCACGCAAGGCAAGAGAAATTGTTTCCGCATATGATCAAGCAATTAATTTTGTGCACGGCAGCTAACAAAAACACGCGGACAAACCGTTACCCCCGAAGGATCGTTTTTGCGCCAAAATTTGGTTCAAGGAGCGCTATGCATGTGTTGCTGCCGTTAGAGCCTGCCACAGCATCAGCGAGTCTGGGCTCGTAGCCGCCATTCGCTGCACCTTGTCCAAAGGTCCGCTAAGGCCTGATTGCTAAAGCAACTCCACAGCTTCGCTCAATTGCTCAGAGTTCACATCTATGTACCTCGTTGTGAAAACTGACTATGTTTCAGTAACCATCATTAAGGTTATAATATGGATGTAGTTATTATTGGTGCTGGCCTTTCCGGACTTACCGCAGCCGTAACATTGCAAGAAGCGGGCATCAGCGTGCAGGTGCTGGAAGCAGATGCACAAATAGGAGGTCGCATCCGCTCAGTACGTGATGGTGCCAGCACTCAAGCCGTTGCTGATCTAGGCCCAACTTGGGTCTGGCCAAAATATCAACCCGTTGTGGCTCGTTGGCTGAGTAAGCTTGATATCAAGACGTTTGATCAATTTAACGAAGGTAACGCAGTAATCACAGGCTATGGGCCAGAACCGTTCTATCAACCGCTGCCTGGACAAGATGGAATGGTTCGTATCGTTGGTGGATCAACGACTTTGATAGATACTCTTGCTGAGCGGCTTGGCTCGAGCAACATACGTACGGGTGCTGTAGTTTCTGAGCTTTGTGAAGAAGGACAAGAGTGCATAAACATACGTCTGGATTCAGGAGAATTGATCACTGCGCAAAGAGTGATTGTGGCAGCTCCGCTACGTGTCGTTGCCACAACTATCCGTATGCCGTGGGCACCACCAAGCCTGATCAAAGCTATGCGAGAAACACCAACTTGGATGAGCAGTCATGCAAAGGCGGTCGTTATTTATGACAGGCCATTTTGGAGAGATGCTGGATTATCTGGCCGGATAGCCAGTCAAACTGGACCTCTTGTCGAAGTCCATGATCACACATGTGCAGAAATGCAGCCAGGAGTGCTGTTTGGCTTTGTAGGGTGGTCGCCAGAACAACGGCAATCATTGCCAGACCAATTAAGACAGGAAATTTTAGCCCAACTTTCAGATTGCTTTGGTAAAGCTGCAGCTAATCCCTTGGAACTGGTAATTCAAGACTGGGCCACTAACCCACGTATTGTGACTGAGCTGGATCTGGCACAACCTGTATATCATCCTGAAGTTGGGCCAAATAATCTGAGGGAGAAATACCTCGATGGTCGAGTGCAATTTGCAGTGAGCGAGGTTTCTGAACGCAGTCCCGGTCTCATTGAAGGCGCTTTGGCTATTGGCGAGAGCACGGCATTTGATTTTCTCGAGACTGTTGTGTGAAGGTTAATATTTACAGGCTTTAACTAGTACATACATTGGTGTTCGAGTGGGTGCGCAATACTGCCCAAAATAGATTGGCAAGCTTTCGGGGTCGAGTAAGCATCCATTAAGTCTGTGCCTGGACCCGTCGTAAGCAGTAGCTTGCCTGAGGGGTCCGCTAAGGCCTGATTGCTAAAGCAACTCCACAGCTTCGCTCAATTGCTCAGAGTTCACATCTATGTACCTC
>CALGTJ010000791.1 GCA_937901435.1 uncultured Rhodobacter sp.
TTTGCTCAACAGCTCTGTTTTGTCCAAAATATCCAGTGCGAACTGTTCTGCCTTGTGCCCGGATAGACCCGCTGCTTGGGTCGCGGCGACCATGGCGTTTTCAAAGACGGTCATGCCTGAAAAGGGTTGCGGCACCTGAAAACTGCGCGCGATGCCTGAGCGAGACCGCCGCGCCGCACTATGAGATGTAATGTCAGACCCTTGAAACCGGATTTTTCCAGCGTTCGGCCCAAGCGCTCCTGTGATCAGATTAAACGTCGTGGTTTTACCGGCACCATTTGGGCCGATGATCCCCAACGCCTCGCCTTCACCAAGGTGAAAGCTCAGATCATCCGCCACAACAATTGCGCCAAAGGACTTTTTCAGTCCATCAAGTTCAAGAATGGGGGGCATGTGCGCTTTCGAATAAATCCCCGCCCTAATCTATCCAGAGCGGGGTTTGTTTTAGATGAGTTTCAAATCACCAGTGAGCGGAATGTCAGGGTGCGCAGAGTTGGACACGATCTTTAGATCGAATGTGTCGCCTTCTTTCTGCCACTGACCGCCGACAAGCGGCGTCTTAGAAACGTTCTTGACCGGACCGCTGGACCAATCAACTTTGCCCACGATAGTATCCATGTTTGTCGCTGCAATCGCTGCAGATATGGCCTCGTAATCATCCAGATCCTCTGCCCGTTTGATCACATCGGCTGCGACTTCGAACAGCGCGTGCTTAAAGCCGATGGGCTGTGTCCAAGGACGATCCGTTGCTGCCGTATAGCCATCTGCCAAGTCCTTGGCGGATGCACCTGTGAGGGACGAATTGAACGGATGGTTCGGGGACCACCACACTTCGGACGTTAGCCCGTCTGCACGATCACCATAGCTTTCGATAACGCTTGGGAACAGGAGTGCCTTGCCAACAGTTACCACCTTGGGTGCGAACCCTTGCTGTGCGGCCTGCGCCCAGAATGTTCCGAAATCAGGCGGGATCATCACGCCCGTTACGATCTCGCAGTTTGCCTCTTTAAAGGCAGCAATCTGGTTCGAGAAATCATCCGACAAAGGTTGGTAACGGCCTGTGTCGACCAGATTGTACCCGTTTGCAGCAAGCGGTGTCGGCAGGCCCAAATCAGGATCGCCCCACGCGTTGCCATCCGCATCGTTGGGGAACAACCCGCCGACGTTCTTAGCCACGCCCGACTGGCCCCAAATATCAAGGAACACGCCAATGACGTCCTCAAGACCCCAGAAGAAGTGGTAAGTGCTTTGGAATCCTTCTGCGGGGTTGCCATTGCGCCCAAAGAAATAGGGCTGCCACGGTGCGTCCGTGGTAATGCAAGGCACCTCGTTAATCTCAGCCTGATCCGCCACCGGATTGGTCGTATCAGGGGTTGCAGCGGCCATGATCAGATCGACCTCTTCGCCAAGGATTAGGTCTGCTGCAACCTCGGCGGCACGGTTAGGGCTGGACTGGCTATCGCGGGTGATAATCTCAACGCCCCACGTTGATCCATTGTTCTCGATGCCACCTGCAAAGTTCTGTCGAATGCCCTCAAGGATGTAGTCATCCGCCTCTGCAAAGCCCGCCAAAGGACCGGTCTTGGGGCTCACAAAACCGATCTTGAGCGTCTTGTTTTGCGCATAAGCCCGCGTGCTGGACAAGATTGCAGGCGCGGCCACAGCGGCGGCTGTCCCAGCAAGAAACTTGCGTCGTGTGGGAATTAAGAGTTTGGACTTTATCATATTTATTCCTCCCATAATTGGCGTGTCATGTCATTTATTAACGTCACGCTAACCTGTTATGCGCCTTTAGTGAAGATCTTTGATCCCGGCCCCCGTGCTACACAGCAAGGATTGCCTTGAGCACCCGCGAAAGTGCGGCCTCGGGCGCATCAGAGATTGTATCAGCACGCCAAGCGACATGGTGATCAGGGCGCACCAAAATGCACCCTGCATCCCCGATTTCGCGCGCACGTGCCCAATCGCCGGTGTGATCCACATAGGTCTGACGTGGGCCAATCACATGACAGTCGATATGAATGCCAAGCGCTGCCCCGACAGCAATTGCAGCGTCGCACCATGCCTCACCACCAAGGCCTGTCAAAAGCGTGAACCGGCCATGCCCCGTTAGATCAAGCGTCGATACCTTGTGGCCTGCACTGTCGAACAACCAGCTGTGCGGGATCCGTGCACCTGGCCATGTCGTGGGATGATAGTGCAGCTCTTTATCTTGTGTGAACGCAGGCTCGGGCTGTCCGCTCGTGACCACAGCCCCAGACGTGTAGCGCTGGTTCATTTCAACGCCGTGCGCATCAAATTCGTACTTCTTGAATGCGATTGCTGCATTCAGCGCCGCGCGTTGGGCCTCTGCTTGTGGGTCTGATCCACAGCGTGCATCCATGTTCGCTTTGATATTGTCGATGTCATTGCCACCCGTCATACCCAGCGCTTCGAAGATCGGTCCAAACTCGCCAATTGACTGGTTAGCGCGCGTGACAATTTGTTTCGCGATCGGCGCGCGTTCTGCGTCATAGCTGTCCAAAAGGGCGGCACCCGCTTGTCCCTTCAGCACGCTCGCAATCTTCCAGCACAGGTTAAAGGCATCTTGGATGGACGTGTTCGACCCCAACCCGTTTGAGGGCGGATGGCGATGCGCAGCGTCGCCCATGATAAAGACGCAACCCCTGCTGAGTTGTTCAGCATAGGCATCGTTCACAGTCCACGTGTTCGCACTTAGCAACTCAATTTCGAGCTCTGGATCACCGACAAGCTGGCGCGCCACTTCCGTCGCCATTGCTGCGTCAACCACGGGGGCAGGTTCGTTGATGTCGTAGCCCCAAACGATCAGCCATTCGTTCCAAGGCCGGATCATGCGAACTAACCCCATGCCGATCCCGCCAACATTGGCACCGGGCTGCATGACCCAATACAGAACTGACGGTCGGTGTACGACGTATTTGCTAAGGTCTGCTTTGAACAGGATATTCATCGATCCACCAACACCCATTTTGCCAGCAATCGGTAGGTTCTCGTTTTCCGCCACTAAGGAGTTGCCACCATCCGCGCCGATCAGGTACTTGGACCGAATGGTGACTTCCTGTCCGGTCAAACGATCAAGGCACGTTGTCGTGACTCCATCTGCATCTTGAACATGGGACTTATATTCCGTGCTCATCCGCGCTTGGGTGCCCCTGCTACACGCAGTTTTGAAAAGCAAAGGTTCCATAAAGGTTTGCGGCAGGTCGTTCATAAAGGTTGGGCTGCTCATCTGGTGTTCAGCTTTGGATAAAGGGTGCGTGCCCCAGCTGTTCATACGACCGATCTCTTCCCCCGCAAGGCTTTCACAAAAGACATTTTCCCCCATCAGGTCTTGCCCTGTCGCAAACAAATAGGCCTCGTCTTCGACATCACGGCCAAGGTCGCGCAGCACCTCCATCGTTCGCTGGTTGGTTATATGTGCGCGCGGCGTCGTCGCCAGCCAATGGTACCGGTTGATCACAACATTCTTGATGCCGTAGCTGGATAAAAGCGCGGCTGACGCCGATCCAGCCGGACCCGTTCCAATAACCAATACATCTGTCGTGATTTCCACCATTGCCGTACTCTCCCAAATTCTCAGAAACAAACCTTACGACAGATGGTTAATATGTCGAGGATAAAACCATTATGTCGCGAATTCCTCTGCAAACGAGAAAGAAAACTTAAGTGGTGGTGTCAGACAAACTTGAACACCCGTAAAAAGCACATCAAGTCAATCATCATGCGGC
>CALGTJ010000792.1 GCA_937901435.1 uncultured Rhodobacter sp.
CCGTTCGCTGCGTACCTACGAACTGGGAGAAAGGGCTCCAAGCAGCCATTTGGGACTTATCCGCTTCGGCGGAACCATTCGTTTTGAGCCCAACAAGCGTTGTCAAACCACCGTAAACCCATCCGTCACTGGGTCGTATTGTTCCAGCGCGCCTTCTGCGATGTCGTTCCACAGCCCGTGCAGGGTCAGGTGGCCCTCGGCGACGGCGGCCTTTACAAAGGGAAAGGTCATCAGGTTGGTCAGCGAGATCTTGACCGCCTCATGTTCCAGCGCGCTGGTGCGTTCCTCTGGGTCGGTGATGTCCTTGACGCGCTCGTACCCCGGGCGCAGCAGGTCCATCCAGCGGCCCACAAAGGATGACTTCTTTTCCAGTTCAGGCGCATTGCCCGAACACATATCCTCGCAGCCTTTCACCCCGCCGCAGTTCGAATGGCCCACAATGACGATATGCGGCACCTTCAGCGCGGTCACAGCATATTCCACGGCGGCGGATGTGCCGTGCTGGCCGCCATCAGCCTCGTAGGGCGGGACGAGGTTCGCGATGTTGCGGTGGATAAAGAACTCTCCCTGATCCGCGCCAAAGATCGACGTCACATGCACGCGGCTGTCGCAGCAGGAAATGATCATCGCGCGCGGGTGCTGACCGTCTTGGGCAAGGCGGTAATACCACGCCTTGTTGTCCTCATAGGTGGTCGCCTTCCATCCCTTGTAACGCTGCAGCAGATATGCGGGGAGCGGTTTCGCAACGATCATATCGGGCCTTCCATTGACGGTCATCGTCTCCGTTTACCTAGGATTTGCGTGAAATTCGAGAGAGATTCCCTTTGGTGATCAATCTTTTGTTTGCCCCGTGATGGCACAAGGACAGGTGCATTCAGGGACGAGGGGTTTCAAGGTGATGCAAGTACAAAGACTGCTGCCTAAGGAGGCGGCACAACTAGACCCGAACCAATTGGACTTTATCTGTCATCAGATGGTGACGGGAAATGGCGAGGCGGCCGTTTGCGCCGTGATGGAAAATCTGGCAGAGCTGATTTACAGCACAGAGATCGCTTGGGAAAACGGCAACTTGCAGGGGTTGCGTCACTCCTGCCTGCAAATTCGCGCCATGTCAGAGCAAATCGGGATGACAACGCTGGCGGCGGTTGCCGTGGACGTTATGGGCCTCTGCGCGGGTGATGACGAAAACGCCCTTGCCGCGACGGTTTCAAGGCTGCAACGGGTTGGCGAACGCTCGTTGCTGGCGGTTTGGGATGTGCAAGATGGGATGATATGAACCCTTGCAGGCGGCAATCAGGCGGATAGGGTTGAACAAACCTTACAATGACGGGACATATCCATCATGCCGCTTAGATTTGCCGCGCCAGACACGCCTTCCTTGCCGCTTTATGTCGTCTCAAGCAATGATTTGAAGGGCTGGGCGTCGACCCACCCCGAGCCCGTTCAAAACTGGCTTAGGGCGAGTAATTTCAAAGCAGGTTTGGGTCAGGTGGCCTTGCTGGCCGACAAAAACGGGTCGATCCGCGCCGCGGTGGCGGGGATTGGCACAAAGAGTGAGCGTGAGCGCGGGCGATTTGCACTGGCGGCTGCGCAGGCGAAGCTGCCCGACGGCTGTTATCATATAGAGGGCGGGCTGGCCGGGCTTGACCCTAGTGAAGAGGCGCTTGGCTGGCTGCTAGAGCGGTACAGGTTTGACCGCTACAAGGATCAGCGGGGGCCCGGTGCCGCGCTGAAATGCCCCGAGGGTGTGGATGCGGACCGGATCGAGGCCATAGCAGGAGGAGAGGGACTGACGCGCGATCTGATCAATACGCCGACCAACGACATGGGGCCAGAGGCGCTGGAACAGGCGGTGCGCGATCTGGCCGCAGAGTTTGACGCGACGATCCAGACCTGTGTCGGGGATGCCTTGCTGGACCAGAATTTTCCGATGATCCACACTGTTGGCCGCGCCTCGGTTCAGGCGCCCCGCCTGCTGGACATGCGCTGGGGTAAGGCAGGTCCAAGGCTGACGCTGGTGGGCAAGGGCGTGTGCTTTGACACGGGCGGGCTGAACATCAAGCCGGGCGCCTCTATGGGGTTGATGAAAAAGGACATGGGCGGTGCTGCTACAGTGCTGGGTCTGGCCCAGATGATCATGGCGCTGAACCTGCCGCTGCGGCTGCGCGTTCTGATCCCGGCGGTGGAAAATGCCATTGATGGCTCTGCCTTTCGTCCCAGTGATATTCTGACATCGCGCGCCGGGCTGACGGTCGAGATCAACAATACGGATGCCGAGGGGCGGCTGGTCTTGGCGGATGCGCTTGCTTTTGCGGATGAGGAAAAACCAAATCTGATCGTCTCGATGGCAACGTTGACAGGGGCTGCGCGCGTCGCTGTTGGTCCGGACCTTGCGCCGTTTTATGCAACGGACCCCGCGCTGTCGGATGCCTTGCGCGCCGGGGCGCTCGCGTCGGCGGACCCTGTTTGGGAGATGCCCTTTCACACCCCGTACGAGCCGATGATAGAACCCGGTATCGCCGATCTGGACAATGCACCCAAAGGCGGTTTTGCCGGGTCAATCACGGCGGCCTTGTTCCTGAAGCGATTTGTGCGCGACACGCCGCACTATATGCATTTCGACGTTTATGGGTGGCAACCCTCTGGTGCGCCAGGTCGCCCAAAGGGCGGGGTGGGTCAAGGCGCGCGGGCTCTGTTAGAGGCTCTGCCCAAGATGTTGGATTTCTGATGGACAGACGCCTGACCCCCGCAAACGCCTATGTTGCCGCGTCCTACCTGAAGGGCAGCATTGATGCCCCTCGGTATAGCGACGGTGAAACCCGCCGCGTCGGCCGGCCCTGCGTCGATCTGCTGCGTGCGCCGGGTGGGGCTCGGGACAGGCAGGCGCTGATGGGGGATGCCGTCACGGTCTATGACACGCGCGATGGCTATGCCTTTGTGCGGGGGCAAAAGGATGGGTATGTTGGCTATGTCAAAGCCGAGGCTCTGGTAGAGGATTTTACCCCGACCCATTGGGTCGCCGTGCCCGGCAGCCATGCCTATTCAAAGCCCGACATCAAATCCCCGGATGTGCAGTCGCTGGTTTTTGGCAATGCGCTGGAAATCGTGTCTCATGTGCCGAATTTTTTCGAGACTGCGCAGGGCACATTCATCCCCAAAAGGCATCTTTGGCCGATCGACAAACGCTTTGCCGATCCGGTGACTGCGGCACAGTTGCATTTTGGGGTGCCCTATCTGTGGGGCGGCAATTCATCTCGCGGGATCGATTGTTCCGGCTTGGTGCAGGCATCCCTGATGGCGGTCGGGCAGGCTTGTCCGGGTGACAGTGATCTGCAAGAGGCGGTTTTGGGCACGGCTCTTGCCCCGGATGCTGTTTTGCAGCGGGGGGATCTGCTGTTCTGGAAAGGCCATGTGGCGATGGTGGTGGATGCAGAGACGATGATCCATGCCAACGCCAATGCGATGGCTGTGTCCTACGAACCGATTGCCAAGGCGGTTCTGCGGATAGAGGCTGTGGGCGATGGACCTGTGACATCGCGCAAGCGGTTGTGACCGAACGGATCAGGGCACGCAGCACATCAGTCGACGCTGCGGATCAACTTTCGTTCCAGCACACGCAGCACTGTTTTTAGATCGTGCCCGCGTTTCAGCACCTGACCGTCGATCCCGATCACCGCATATAGCCCCTGTTTCTGGCGCAGTTTGGGGCGTTTTTCGATCCGGTACAGCGGGTTCTCGGCGGTGCGGCGAAACACGGAAAACACCGCCACTTCGTGCAGGGCGGAAATCCCGTAGTCGCGCCATTCTCCGGCGGCGACCATGCGACCGTAAAGGCCAAGGATCACCCCAAGCTCTTGACGGTCAAAAGAGACCTGCTCGGGGAACTTGGGGCGGTTGAATTGCGTGGGTGTTTGAACCGTCATTTCGACAGATTGGCGAGTAAGCCGGATAAAATCAAGCATGGCCCTGCAATTGCCGTAAAATGACCGCTGCATTGTCTTTTGCCGACCCTGATCTCGCCGCGATTAAACGCGATACAACACTTGTAGCAAATAAGAGCTAACCCCCCGGTGCGGCAGTATCATAGCCCCCACCCAGTCTGCCACACCGGGGTACTTATTTCGCAAACGCCCGCCCTCCGAAAGGATGGCGGGTTTTTCTTTGTGGCCTTTCTCGTGTGCCTCTTGGGGCGAGCTGTTTAATGCCACGGCAACCCTGTCTTTTTTTGGCCTTGAAATGAACGGGAAACAGTCGCTGCCATATCATAGCACTGCCCCCTTTAGTGTGGATAAAGAGGGCATACCAAGTACGAGTAACGCTGACGGTCCTGTATCATAGCCCCCACTAAATCCGGGCCGTCGGTTTTCCCAGTTTCGAAAAGCTCGCCATTTCCGGCGGGCTTTTCCTGTTTTCAGGCAAAGGCCCCCTGACAGAACCAGCCCGACGACATGGTGCCTCCATGAGCATAATAGAGCCACAGGCGCTCTCCGGTATCTGTTGTCACCTGCCAGTAATCGCGCACACCAGAGCGCCAGTCGGGATCATCCAGCCACCATTCGGGCGAGATCCGTTCAGGTCCGCTGGCGGCCACGGTGCTGAAATTGCGCCGACGCCAGCGAAACTGCGCGGGCAGGGCGGGGGTGTCATCCGCGTGAACGGGCTCGGGGCGACACATCATCAACGGGCGTGGCGTCGGGGCCTTTGGCCAGTCGTGCGCAGGCTCTGACCATGCGGCGGCGACACGGTGAGAGGTCTTTTCGGGAATATTGCTGTCAGCAGGATGGGCGCGGGTGATGCGTTCCAACCCGATGCGCGCGCCAAGCCGGCCAATCAGATCATCCATCCCCGGCCCGGCCTGCTGGCGGTTGCGCCCATCTGCGGCGGCCTCCATATGGCCGCGGTGCTGATGGGCGTGGACGGGTTCGGTCACATGGGCCTCCAGGCGCAGGCAGTCGATGCCAAAGCCAGGGTCGATATCGGACAGCTTCATCACCAGCAGCGGCTTGATCCGGTCCGGGTCGGCAGAGGGACGGGCAAGGCCAACCTCGACGGATTGCATGGTCTGATCGCTGCGAAACAGCTGCAAGCGCACCCGCCGCGCCCCGCGCCCTTTGAGGACCAGACGCTTTTCCAACTCTGGCAGCAGGCGATCAATCCCGGCGCTGATGTCGCTTTCCTGCCCGATGGGTTCTGGCAGGGTCAGCCGTACCGCGAAATGCAAGGCGGGGCGGGCGGGTGAGACCGGTTCCGGTTCGCTGCCAAGGGCCTGATCCAGACGCCGAACCAGATCGCGACCAAAGCGGCGGGCAAGGGCGGCGCGGGGCGTGCCGCTAAGATCGCCAACGCAGCGCAGGCCAAGCCGTCCAAGGCTGGTGACGGTGTCATTGCTGATGCGCAGGGCGGCGATGGGCAGGGGGGCAAGCACAGAATGCGTCTTGCCGGCGGGGGCGATGCGATTGGGGCGATGGGTCGGGCCGTCGACCTTGGGCGCGGCCCCGCCCCGTTCCCAGTTGCGGCGTTTGGTGGCGCGGGCGCGGGTGGCATAGGCCTCTTGATCGATCGCATCCCCCGTGCGGGTCATGGGCGCGGGTTGTCCGGCATAGCGCGCCAAGGCCCATGCCGCGCCAACCGTATCTGCCACACCGCATTGCACACTCAGACCTAGATCGGTGCATTCATCCTCGATTTGATGCAACAGCGCCTCTTCGCCGCCGAACAGATGCGCACAGCCTGTCAGGTCGATAACCAGTGAATTGGGGATTTCTTCTGCGACCCAGGGCGAGAATTTGCTGGCCCAGCGGCGCAGAACGGTAAGGAAATTCGCCTCTGCCAGTGGATTGGACAGGCGCGTGATCAGTTGCGGACACATGGCCTGCGCATCACGCAAGGGTTGGCCGGGGATCAGCCCCTCTGCCTCAGCTTGCAGGGACAGCGAGGCCAGCACCTGCATGTTGTTCTGGTCTTTCACAACCGCAAAAGGCGCATCCATATGCCCACGATCAAGCCGTAGCAGCCGCTCGGCGGCAAGTCGGGGAAACCAGAGGGACAGGATTCGGCGGTTGGGCATTTTACTAGGTGTTCGCTTTTTGTTCCAATTTAGGCCGCACAAGGTGACGAGTCGAGTCGGACCAGAGGAAAAGGCCCAGCGGGGGTGTCCCTGCAAGGCCTGTCAAAAACGCAGTCGGTTAACGCAGATACCTATGCCCTAGCCGCATTTGATTCTCACCACATTGTCCAGCTTGTCAATCGTGAAGGTGACCCGTTCGGGATTGGTGTCGCTAGAGGCAATGTCGCCAAGCCGTGTGATTCTCGCGGGCTGGTCGAAGGCAATCTTTTCAACGGCAGACTGCGGTTGACCCCGCAAATAACTATAGGCCTTGGCATTGCACGACCCTTTATTAGCAGGCTTTGCGCCGCTGACCCCGGTCATTGTGCAGGCGCTTATGCTCAAGAGAGCCACCACTGTGAACTTCCATGTCATGACGGGTCTCTCCTTTTGATTTCAACCTTAGCGGGAATAAGGGTTGGGCCCAATGCCTCGATTCTTTCCACAGACAATCTATCAAGGCCTGTGGGTAAGAAAACCCATCTTCCGCAGGAATGGGAAAAAGGCGTGCAATGATCGTTTGCCCAGACGCTCTATCCATCCAAGGCGCACCTGCATTTGCGATACGCCTTGGCCTGTGTCATGAGTCGGATATCACATAGGCTTGCGCAGCGCGCCGCTTGAAAGGAAACACAATGTCGGACCGCGACCGCCCGCTTTATGCTGTATTGATCGACGCCGACAACATCCCGGCCAAATACGCCGAGGCGATTTTCAAAGAGGTCACCACCTATGGCGAACCGGGCCTGCGCCGGGTCTATGGCGACTGGTCCAGTGGGCAGTTGAAGGGCTGGCACGAGAAATCGATGATCCTCGGGCTGGTCGCGTATCAGCAATCGGCAAACACAAAGGGCAAGAACGCCAGCGACATCGGCCTTGTGATCGACGCGATGGATATCCTGCATCAGGACCGTTTTGACGGGTTTGTGCTGGTGTCGTCTGACAGTGACTTTACCCGCCTTGCCAGCCGCATTCGAGAACAGGGCCTCGACGTGATCGGCATTGGCGCGGAAAAGACGCCGCAATCGCTGAAAAACGTCTGCAACCGGTTTGTGACACTGGAAAATATTGTTGACGAACCTGAACCCGTTGCCAAAGGCGCGCCACGCACGGCATCCAAGGCGCGCTCTCCGATCACCGATGTGATCCCGCTGATCCTGAACGCCATGGATAAGATTGATCAGGATGACGAATGGTATCTGCTGGGGCGCATCGGATCCAGCATCGTCGCCGCCAACCCCGATTTCGACACACGCACCTACGGCAAGACCAAGTTGAGCGATCTGGTGAAAGAGCTGAAACGCTTTGAAACGCGGCGCGAGAACAACCAGCTGTACCTGCGCCGGATCGACTAGCGGGCGTGATCCTTGGCACCGTAGCGCGCCGTGAACATCTCTACCGCGCCATGGATCACCCGGTCGACCTCGGCGTCGGTGAAATGGGTTGTGACGCCCATCATCAATTTGGTGTGCAGCGAGGCTTTGCACAGCTCGATGAACTGGTCCGCGGCAAGGTCTATATCGTCGATAACCAATTCCCCGGCGGCAATCCGTTGACTCAAATAGGCGGTCAGGGCATCGCGGGCGATGGTGGGGCCAGACGTGTAAAACGCCTGCCCGATCTCGGGAAAGCGTTCGCTTTCGGCCACGGCAATGCGATAGGTCTGCCGCCCGAAATCTGACAGGAAAAACCGCACCATATGCGAGGCGGCCTCGAACAGGACTTCGGGTGAGGGGCCGGACATTTCCATCCGGGCAATGGCGGCGTCGGCCTGCCTTTGGCATTCCTGTTTGGCGACCTCCATGAACAGAAAGCGTTTGTCCGGGAAATAGCTATAGAGCGTGGCCTTGGAGACTTTGGCGGCGCGGGCGATGTCATCGACACTTGCGCCGTCAAACCCGTCGGCCAAAAACACCTGACGCGCGCCGTCCAGCACCTGATCGAACTTGCGTCCGCGCTTGATCGCTGGCTTTGCTGTCATTGGATCCTCTTGCGTTCCAGAGAGCGAACATAAACTACTCGGTTCAGTTTCGGCAAGGGATTCTACCAGACGCGACCTCGGTGCTTGATCTCGGCCATTATACCGTTACATTAGAATGGTTCTAAAATGGGATTCGAAGATGATCACTGGCATTATGGGCCGTCGCAGGTTTTCCGATCTGAGCGAGCAAGAGATCCTGGCACTGGCGATTTCGTCTGAAGAAGACGACGCCCAGATCTATCGTATGTATGCAGAGCGGTTGCGCGGCGAATATCCCGGATCTGCGGCGATCTTTGACGGAATGGCCAAAGAAGAAGATGACCATCGCCGCCGTCTGATTGATCTGCACCAGAAACGGTTTGGAAATGTCATCCCCCTGCTGCGCCGTGAACATGTGTCCGGCTTTTATGCGCGCCGCCCGGTGTGGTTGATCGAAAACCTCGGGATCGACCGGATGCGGGATGAGGCCGAAGCGATGGAGCGGGACGCAGAGACGTTCTATCGCAAGGCCGCCGCGCGCACACAGGATGCCGATACCCGCAAGTTGCTGGGCGATCTGGCCGCCGCAGAGGCCGGGCATGGCGACAAGGCCGACAGTCTGGCCGAACAGCATCTGGACGAAGACACCATCGGCGCCGAAGAGCGCACCGCCAAACGGCAATTCCTGCTGACATGGGTGCAGCCGGGTCTGGCCGGGCTGATGGACGGCTCTGTTAGCACGCTGGCCCCGATCTTTGCCACGGCTTTTGCCACGCAGGACACGCATACGACCTTTCTGGTGGGTCTGGCGGCCAGTATCGGGGCCGGGATTTCCATGGGCTTTACCGAGGCCGCGTCGGATGATGGCGAACTCTCTGGTCGTGGCTCTCCGTGGAAGCGGGGCATTGCCGCTGGCGTGATGACGACGCTTGGTGGGTTGGGCCATGCGCTGCCCTATCTTATCCCCGAGTTCTGGACCGCGACGATCATCGCCTTTGTGGTCGTGTTCATTGAACTCTGGGCGATCGTCTGGATTCAGAATAAGTTCATGGACACGCCATTTCTGCGCGCCACGTTCCAGGTGGTCCTCGGCGGTGCGCTGGTCTTTGCAGCGGGGGCGATTATTGGCGGAGGCTAGAGCCTGGAACAGCACTGACCGCCGCTCTTCTGTGTTCTGTTCGACGATTTGGCTTGGCGGCTTTGCTGTCCATCACGACGCCTCGGGGCCACATCAGGCGTGAACAATCACAACGCCCATTTCCGACCGTCAAAGCCTGTGCTAGGGGCGAATAATGGTTGAGATTTTTCTAAAGACCCTGCCGTTCTTTATGCTCATCGGGATCGGCTATGCCGCTGCCGCGATGAAGTTTTTCTCTGAATCTGCCACGGCCGCCCTGACCCGCTTTGTCTTTTTCTTTGCCCTGTCGGCCATGCTGTTTCGCTTTTCCGCCAATCTCAGCTTTGGTGAGGTCTTCGAGCTGCGCTTTATCATGGTCTATCTCTGGGCCACGACCTTTGTGTATCTGATCGCAAACGCCGCTGCCTTGTGGCGTGGTCTTCCCATCGCCGAGGGCGCAGTCGAGGCGCAATGCGCAGTGATTGGCAACATTGGCTTTCTTGGGATTCCCATGCTGGCGCTGATCATGGGAGAGGCCGCGGTTGGCTATATCATGATGATGCTGGCGGTGGATCTGCTGGTGTTTGGATCGCTTATCGTCATTCTGATCACAGGCAGCCGGGGTGATGGCACTGCCATCTCCGCGCTTAAAACGGTGGGCAAGGGGCTTGTCACCAACCCGATGCTGATCGCGATCACACTGGGGTTCACGTGGTCGGCGCTACAAATCCCGATCCCGGTGCCGCTAAACGAATTCGTCTCGCTTCTTGGCGCGGCTGCCACGCCCGGTGCGCTGTTTGCCATTGGGGCCTCGCTGGCCAGCAAATCGGCAGAGCGTGTTTCGGTCGCCGGATGGCTCAGCTTTGTGAAACTGATCCTGCACCCCGTGGCCATCGCCCTTGCCGCGCTGGTGATCTGGCCGCTTGAACCCTATGCTGCGGCCGTCATGATCGCCTCTGCGTCGCTGCCCACGGCGGGCAACATCTATATGGTGGCCCAGCACTATGGTGTCGCGCCACAGCGAGTGTCTGCCACGATCCTGATCTCGACCGCATTTTCGATTGTCACGGTCTCGCTGGTTTTGGCGTGGCTTGCCGAACGGACCGCCTTCCAGTAGCGAGGTGGTCAAGAATATGGGAGTACACGCGATGGAAAAAATTTCGGAAAATGCCTGCTTTGGCGGCGTTCAGGGTGTGTACAAACACGATGCGTCCTCGACCAATTGCGACATGACCTTTGGGCTGTTCCTGCCAGCAGAGGCGAAATCGGACGAAGTTCCGCTGCTGTGGTATCTCTCTGGCCTGACCTGCACCCATGAAAACGCCATGACCAAAGCGGGTGCGCAGGCGTGGGCCGCAGAGGCGGGCATCGCGGTGATCTTTCCCGACACCTCGCCGCGCGGCGAGGGTGTGGCCGATGATGACGCCTATGATCTGGGGCAGGGCGCGGGGTTCTATGTGAACGCGACCCAAGACCCGTGGAAACCGCATTTTCAGATGTGGGACTACATCACCAAGGATCTGACAGAGGCCGTGCTCTCAGAATTTGCGCTGGACGCGGATCGTCAGGCGATCACCGGTCACTCGATGGGCGGGCACGGGGCGCTGACCATGGCAATGGGCCTGCCCGGTCGTTTCCGCAGCGTTTCTGCGTTCTCGCCGATCTGCAATCCGACGGGCAGTGACTGGGGTCGCAAGCAACTTGGTGCCTATCTTGGGGACGATGAAACCAGATGGGCCGCCCATGACGCGAGCGTTC
Organism: uncultured Rhodobacter sp.; assembly: GCA_937901435.1. Next base: position 10,942 of record CALGTJ010000792.1, read on the forward strand.
TGATGGCTGACAAGGGTTTCGACGGGCCGATGCTGATCGACACCGGCACGAACGACCAGTTCCTTGACTTGTTGAAACCCGAGACCTTTGCCCATGCCATGGCCGCCAAGCGCCAGCAGGGCGAATTCCGCATGCAGCCCGGTTATGATCACAGCTACTTCTTTGTGTCGTCCTTTATGGAGGATCACATCGGCTTTCACGCAGAGGCCCTGTACCGCTAGATGATCTATGTGGATGCAGATGCCTGCCCCGTAAAGGACGAGGTCGAAAAGGTCGCCACGCGGACCCGGACCAAGGTGGCGATGGTCTGTAACGGCGGTCTGCGCCCCTCTGCCAATCCGCTGGTCGAGATGGTCTTTGTCCCCGATGGCCCCGATGTGGCCGATATGTGGATCGCAGATCGTGCCGGGCCCGGCGATGTGGTGGTGACGGGTGACGTCCCCTTGGCTGCGAAATGCGTCGAGGCGGGCGCGCAGGTGATCAAACACAATGGCGAGCCGCTGACCTCTGCCAATATCGGCAATGTTCTGGCTATGCGCGATCTGATGACGGATCTGCGCGCGGCGGATCCGTTTCGCCAAGGCGGTGGGAAAGGCTTTGACAAGGCCGACCGCTCGCGCTTTCTGGCGGCATTGGACAAGGCGTTGATTGTGGCCGCGCGGCAAAGCAAAACATAGAGGCAGGAGGCCGGAATGGCGATTGAGGCAGTGATTTTCGACATCGGCAATGTTCTGGTCGAATGGCACCCTTTGCGCGAATTTGACCGCCTGCTGGGCGAGGCCCGGCGTAAAGACCTGTTCGCCAATGTGGATCTGATGGGTATGAACGACCGCGTTGACCTTGGTGCGGATATGCCAACGCTGGTGCGTGAATTGGCTGAGGCGAACCCAGACTATCACGACGAGGTTCTGCTGTGGGAAAAGCATTGGATCGACATGCTCAGCCCCGATATTCCCCATTCCGCACGGATGCTGCGGGCCCTGCGTGCCAAGGGTGTGCCGACCTATGCGCTGTCAAATTTCGGAGTCAGCACGCTGGCACTGGCAGACCAACACTTTCCGATCCTCACCGAATTTGACCACCGTTTTGTCTCTGGCCATCTGGCGCTGATGAAACCCGATCCGGCGATTTACGCCCATGTGGAACAGACTTTGCCGCAGTTTGCGCCGCATGGTCTGTTCTTCATCGATGACCGCGCCGATAACATCGCCGCAGCCCATGCGCGTGGCTGGCAGGGGCATCTGTTCGAACACCCCGAAGGTCTGGCAGAGCGTCTGGTGCAAGAGGGTTTGCTTAGCGCAGCCGAGGCCGCTTGATCTGGACGCTTGCCATACTGGCGATCCTTGCCGCTGCGCCCTTTGTGGCCGAACGGCTCAAGCCCGCCATGACCAACGAAGAGCGCGCAAATGCCCCCGGCGAATATGCGCGTCTGCCCGGCGGGTTCACTCATTACGAATGGTCTGGTCCCAAAAACGGCCCCGTTCTGGTTTGCATCCACGGTCTTACGACGCCAAGCTATGTCTGGTCAGAACTGGTTCCCACGCTGGCAAAACTGGGCTTTCGTGTGCTGACCTACGACCTTTACGGGCGGGGGTATTCCGACAGACCCGAGGGCGCACAGGATCGTCGCTTTTTCATCAATCAACTGCGCGATCTTCTGGACGATCAAAAGGTGACCATGCCGATCACGCTGTTTGGCTATTCGATGGGTGGCAGCATCGCGACCGTCTTTGCCAATGCGCTGCCGGATCGTGTGGCGGGCGTTGTACTGCTGGCCCCGGCCGGAATGATGCACCGCCCCGGCACCGTGGCAAGCGTGGCGCAAAAAACCCGCGCCTTTGGGGATTGGCTATTCCTTGCGCTGGGCGGGTTCAATCTGATGCAGGGGTTTCGCGGCCAGAAAGACGTGCCAGAGATCGTCACACGCTTTGGTCGCTATCAACGCAACGAGATTGCGCGGCGTGGCTATCTGCCTGCGGTTCTATCCAGTCAGCGCAACCTCTTGGCAGAGCAACTGGAACAGGATCACCGCGATCTTGCGGCCATGCAGATGCCGGTTTTTGCGATCTGGGGCAGCGTTGACACGGTCATCCCCTTGGTGTCCCGCGATGTTCTGGCCGAATGGAACCCGCACGCGCTTCAGGCAGAGGTCAAGGGCGCGGGGCACGCTTTGGCCTTTACCCATCCTGATGCGGTTATGGCTGCGTTTCAGACGATCCTGCGTTAGGCGGTGCGCGCGTTTAGCGGCTGTTCCCTGATTGGCAAATGCACAATGGCGCTGAACGCGCCCACCGCAATGCCGACCCACCAGACAGCGGTGTAGTCGCCATGCAGATCATACATCCGCCCTCCCAGCCAGACGCCGACAAACGACCCAAGCTGGTGACTGAAAAAGATGATCCCATACAACGTGCCCATGTATCGCAACCCATAGATATGGGCGACCAGACCGCTGGTCAGCGGCACCGTGGCCAGCCAAAGTGACCCCATCGCCACCGAGAACAGCACGACCGTGGTAGGCGTGATCGGGAACAGGATAAACAGCGCCGCAAAGATTGTGCGTCCCGTGTAGATCCCGGCCAGCAGGTATTTCTTGGAATAATACTTTCCCAGCCATCCCGCCGTCAGAGTGCCCGCGATATTCGCCAGTCCAATGATTGAAATCGCCACGGCCCCCAGCGCAGAGGTATCCCCAATCCCAAGCGAGGCCAAGGTACCAGAGGGGTCAATCGCCCCGCACATCTCGGTGATCAGCGCGGGAAAATGCGCGGTTACAAAACTAAGCTGATAACCGCAGGAAAAGAAGCCAAGGAAGATCAGCGAGTAGGATGGATCGCGCAGGGCTTTCTTCAGGATCGCGCCCATCGACTCTTCCAGTTGGGCCTTGCTGACGGGCGGGGTGCGCATCATTGGCAGCAGCAAAAAGACGCTTAGGATCATCACGCCAAAGACGATAAACACCGACTGCCACGGCATAAAGCCCAGCATCCACTGCGCCAAAGGTGGGCCGACCACCTGCCCACCAGAGCCTGCCGCCGTGATGATCGCCAGCGACATAGATCGGTTTTCGTCGCTTGCGGCCCGTCCAACCACCGCCAGCAAAACGCCAAAACCGGTGCCCGCAATGCCAAATCCCACGAGGATTTCCAGAAACCAATGTTGCCCCGGCGTGACCGCCAGCGACGACAACACCAGACCCGCCGCATAGACCAGTGCGCCCAGCACCAGCGCGCGTCGGTCCCCGAATTTTTCCGCGAATGCGCCAAACAGCGGCTGGCCGATCCCCCACGCGAGGTTCTGAATCGCAATTGCCATGGAAAAATCGGCCCGCAACCAGCCAAATTCTGTCGCAATCGGGATCTGGAACACCCCGAAACTGGCACGGATTGAAAAGCTGATCAAAATGATGAAACACCCACCGATTAAAACTGGGGTCATCAGCGACGGACGTGTTTGGGGCATGTTTTCTACCGATTAGAGGTTTGGGGACAGTCTTCTAAACGACGCCGGGCGTCAAATGCCTAAAGTTGCGATAACGCATCAACTTTCCTTATGCCACGGGCGGGATTAAAAGGTCTCTATGTCAGAGCAGATGCAGCATATCTACGACCAGATGGTCGCCCGTGGTGAAATCACCGCCGATCCCGCACAACACGCGGTTCTGCCCGTGTTTGAGGATATCCGCACGTATTTCGCCGCCGCGCCAGAGAAAAAAGGGCTGCTGGGCGGGTTGTTTTCCAAAGCGCCCGAGCCGCCGAAGGGGGCCTATATCTGGGGTGGTGTGGGGCGTGGCAAATCCTTTTTGATGGATCTGTTCTTTGAACATGTTCCGACACAGGCCAAGCGGCGCGTGCATTTTCACGCCTTCATGCAGGAAATCCACGCCGGGATGCACGCCGCGCGTCAACGCGGTGTGGACGATGCGTTGAAACCTGTGGCGGATGCGGTGGCAGGCGAGGTGCGTCTGCTATGCTTTGACGAGATGCAGATTACCGACATCACCGATGCGATGATCGTCGGGCGTCTGTTTGAGGCGCTCTTTGCCGCCGGGGTCGTGGTTGTGACCACTTCGAACCGCATCCCCGATGACCTATACAAAGACGGGCTGAACCGCGCGCTGTTCCTGCCGTTTATCGAGCAGATCAAGACCCGGATGGTGGTGCACCATCTGGAATCCCCCACCGACTACCGCCAGCATCGTCTGGCCGAGGCGCAGACGTATTTTTCGCCCGCCAATGCCGCGGCTCGCGCCGCGATTGACAGCATTTGGACTGATCTCAGCGGTGGTGTGTCTGCGCCGCTGGTGTTGACCGTCAAGGGCCGCACGGTCGAGCTGTCGAAATTCCAGAACGGCGTCGCGCGGGTCGCCTTTTGGACTCTGTGCGGGCAACCTTTGGGGGCGGCGGATTATCTGGCCATCACAGACGCGGTGCGCGTTTTGATCCTTGAAGATATCCCGCGTCTGGGTCGCAGCAACTTTAACGAAGCCAAACGCTTTGTGACCCTGATCGACACCCTCTACGAGGCAAAGACCCGCCTGATCGCAAGCGCCGCTGACATCCCAGAGCAACTGTATATGGAAGGCGAGGGCGTATTCGAATTTGAACGCACCGCCAGCCGTCTGCGTGAAATGCAAAGCGCGGGCTGGGGCGACGCATAACGCCGGGATTTCAACGGCCCGATATACCCCCGCTGGCGGTATCAGAGCGTTCCCCAATCCCTGTCTTACGCATTCTCGCGCAACACGGTTCCTGCAAGGTAAAGCGAGCCACAGATCAGGATCCGCGCCGTCGGGTCTTGGGCAACAATGGCGGTGACAGCGGCCTCGACGCTGACGGCCTCATCTGTGGTGATCCCCTGCTCCCGCGCCGCCGCGACGGTCAAAGCCGCAGGCAAAGTCGCGGTCTGGTCGGGAATAGAGACCCCATAAAGATGCGTCACCAGCGGCGCGAGAGAGCAGAGGTAGCCACCCACATCCTTTGTGTTCAGCATCCCACAGATCACATGCAACGGGCGATCCGGCAGGTTTTTCAACGTGGCGGCAATCGAAACCCCGGCGCCCGGATTATGCCCGCCGTCCAGAAAAATCTCTGCCCGTGGCGCAATTTCTGACAGGGGGCCTTGGGTCAGTAGCTGCATGCGTGCGGGCCAGTAGACATCGCGCAGCGCAGCCTCGCAGGCGGCCTCGTCATAACCCAGCTGTCGAAGGCCGGCGATCACGATACCCGCGTTGTCGATCTGATGCTGACCGCGCAGGGTCGGCAAGGGCAGGTCCACAAGCCCGGTTTCGTCCTGAAACACCAAACGCCCGCGCTCTTCCCAGACATGCCAATGCTGGCCATAGATGATCAGCGACGCGCCAACGCGGGCGGCTTGACGTTCGATCACCTCAAGGGCGGCGTCTTCCTGACGTCCGACGATACAAGGTACGCCTTTTTTCAGAATACCCGCCTTTTCAAAGGCGATCTCTTCCAATGTGTCACCCAGATATTGCTGGTGATCGATAGAGATCCGCGTGATGGCGGTCAGAGCGGGCGCATCAATCACGTTGGTTGCATCCAGACGCCCGCCAAGGCCGACCTCTAGCAGGGTGTAATCTGCCGGGGTGCGGGCAAAGGCCAGCAGGGCAGCGCAGGTGGTGATCTCGAAATAGGTGATCCCTTCGCTGCCATTGGCGGCAACGCAATCGTCCAGCAGCTGTGTCAGATCGGCCTCTGTAATCAACTCTCCTGCCAGCCGGATCCGTTCGTGAAAGCGCACCAGATGGGGCGAGGTATAGGCGTGAACCTTTTTGCCCGCGCCTTCCAGACCGGCGCGCAACATGGCCTGCACAGATCCTTTGCCGTTGGTACCCGCAATATGGATCACCGGCGGCATCCGGTTCTGCGGGTTGTCGAGGGTCGCAAGCAGACGCCAGACACGGTCCAGCGTCAGGTCGATGATCTTGGGGTGCAGCGACATCATCCGCTCTAACAAGGCGTCAGAGTTGGTTGCTGTCGGGGCCACTTTTGAAGTCATTTCCGAAATCACGCTTTTTCTGCCGGTTCTGGGTGTATCACCTGAGTGTCTGCCGCAGGTTCAAGGGCTGTCGCGTCAGCCATCTCTGGTTCGGGATCAGGCGGGGGAAGATCCCCTTTTATCGCGGGCGTCATGCCTCGCAACATGCGGATGATGGTGATCAGTTCGTCGCGCATATCCTTGCGGTTGGTGACCCGGTCCAACATACCGTGATCCAGCAGATATTCAGCGCGCTGGAACCCCTCGGGCAGTTTCTCGCCAATGGTTTGCTCGATCACGCGCGGGCCGGCAAAGCAGATCAGCGCGTTTGGCTCAGCGATATGCACGTCGCCCAACATGGCATAGCTGGCCGTGACACCGCCCGTGGTGGGGTGGGTGAGCACAACGATATAGGGCAGGCCCGCTTCCTTCAGCATTTGCACAGCGACAGTCGTACGCGGCATTTGCATCAGGCTGAGGATACCCTCTTGCATCCGCGCGCCCCCGGCGGCGGAAAACAGGATCAGCGGCAGATTGGCCTCGACCGCGCGCTGGGCGGCGGCGACGATCGCGTTGCCCACATACATGCCCATCGACCCGCCCATAAAGCTGAAATCCTGCGCCACAGCGATAACAGGCGTGCGCCCAATCTCACCTTGGGCCACCAGCATCGCCTCGACTTCGCCTGTGCCTTTCTGGGCCGCGCGCATCCGATCCGGGTATTTCTTTTGGTCGCGGAAATGCAGCGGGTCTGCGATGGGTTCTGGCACGGCGATTTCGGCAAAACTGCCCCCGTCGAACAGGTTGGCAAACCGGTCGCGCGGGGTGATGGCCATGTGGTGGTTGCAGTTTGTGCAGACGTTCAGATTGTCCGACAATTCGCGGTGGAACAGCATAGTGCCACATTCGTCACATTTCGACCAAAGGTTTTCCGGGACTTCACGCCGGGAAAACAGCGAGTTGATCTTGGGGCGAACGTAGTTGTTGATCCAGTTCATAGCAGCCTTCCAGCGTCACGCGATGCGGCAGAGAGATAATCAGGTCAAGGCCAGAATACAATCACCGAGACAACATCCGTCGCAGGATCAGCCAGATCACGACCGTTGTCAGCATATCCGACACGAATAGCGAGAACAGATCGGCATCCTTGTCCGTATAGGGTGTCACAAAGAGAGAGATGGCGTTCAGGCTGCCTTGCAGCGACACCAAAGTCAGCGCCGCGATGTTGTTGGCAAAGTGAAACCCCCAAGCCGCGCCGATACTACCGGTGCGTGCGGTCAGGTCAGCGGCGGCAAGACCGAATAGCCCGGTGGCGGCGATGACAAGCCAGATCGTTTGACCGGGCAAGGTTTCGTCGTAATGCACCAGCCCGAACAGCAGGCTGGGAAACAGGCACCAGATCAAAGGAGAGCGGAACCGCGCGGCCAGTTGTTGCTGCAGATACCCCCGGAACAAAAGCTCTTCCGCGCCTGTTTGGATAAAAAGCCCAATCAGGCTCAGCGGCAAGGCCATCCACCACAGGGACAGGTTAAGGTTTGGCACAGCGTCATAGAAGAGTGACCAGATTAGCAAATTCAGACCAAGCAGCGGCGCACAGATCAGGACCGCATAGGCAAAATCATGGATAACCCAGGATCCCCGGCCAAACAGGCTGGCCGCGCTTCGTTTGTGCAGATACCACGCTGCAAGGACTGGTCCGGCAGCCATGGCGATAAAACTGAACAGGATCAGATGGGTGTGCGCGACAGTCTCGCCGCCCATCACCTCGAACACCCAGGCACGGGGCTGGCCCAACAGATTTCCAACACCCAAAAGCAAGCCGAAAGATCCGAACAGGATCATGCCCGCACAGACCAAAAGCCCAATCATCAGCCGCCAAAGCTGGGGTCGCACGCGGGCGGGCGCGACGAAGGACTCAAAGGGGGGTGCGAAGGATCTGCTCATGCCGTCCAAGCTAGGGCGGCTTTTGCAGCGGTGCAATCGGTACAGGCATCGCCGCGCCTTTGTCTTGTGTCCAGCGCATCCCATCGCTATTCCAGATTAAATCATCGAATTGGGGAGGCTCCGCCATGCTTAAAGGTAAAACTGACAAATCACGGCTGCCAAGCCGCCACGTAACCGAAGGCCCGTCGCGCGCGCCGCACCGGTCCTACTATTATGCCATGGGCATGGGTGACGCAGAGATCCAACAGCCGTTCGTCGGCGTTGCGACCTGCTGGAACGAGGCTGCGCCCTGTAACATTTCGCTGAACCGTCAGGCGCAGGCGGTCAAGCTGGGCGTCAAGGCTGGCGGTGGCACGCCCCGCGAATTCACCACGATCACCGTCACCGACGGCATTGCCATGGGCCACGAGGGCATGCGTTCGTCGCTGGCCTCGCGAGAGGCGATTGCCGACACGGTTGAACTGACCATGCGCGGCCATTGTTATGATGCTTTGGTCGGTCTGGCTGGCTGCGATAAATCCCTGCCCGGCATGATGATGGCGATGGTCCGTCTGAACACACCGTCGGTCTTTATCTATGGCGGCTCGATCCTGCCCGGTCGGCTCGATGGCAAGGACGTCACCGTTCAGGATGTGTTCGAGGCCGTGGGCCAGCATCAGGCCGGAAATATGACCGACGAGGCGCTGCGCACGCTGGAACGCGTCGCGTGTCCGTCTGCCGGTGCCTGCGGTGGTCAGTTTACCGCCAACACCATGGCTTGTGTGTCCGAGGCGATTGGCCTTGCGCTGCCCAACTCGTCCGGTGCGCCCGCGCCCTACGAATCGCGGGACCATTACTCTGTTGCTTCTGGCGAAGCGGTCATGAACCTGATCGAAAAGAACATCCGCGCCCGCGACATTGTCACGCTGAAATCCCTGCAAAACGCGGCCCGCGTCGTGGCCTGCACGGGTGGCTCGACCAACGCCGGTCTGCACCTGCCCGCAATTGCCCATGAGGCCGGTATCGACTTTTTCCTCGAAGACGTTTGCGAAATCTTCAGGGATACGCCGTATTTTGTAGACCTGAAGCCGGGCGGCGCCTATGTGGCCAAAGACCTCTACGAGGCAGGTGGTGTGCCGGTTGTGATGAAAGAACTGCGCAAGGCCGGTCTGCTGCATGAAGACTGCATCACCGTCACCGGGCGCTCGATTGGTGAGGAAATCGATCTGGTGGAACGTGAGGCAGATGGCAAGGTGATCTATCCCATCGCCACCCCAATCACCAAAACCGGCGGTGTTGTCGGGCTAAAGGGCAACCTTGCGCCGACTGGTGCGATTGTGAAGGTCGCCGGCATATCCGAGGCTGAACAGGTGTTCACTGGCCCCGCCCGCGTGTTCGAATGCGAAGAGGATGCGTTCGAGGCGGTAAAGGCGCGGAAATATGAAGAAGGCGAAGTCCTCGTCATCCGCAACGAAGGCCCCGCAGGTGGACCCGGTATGCGCGAGATGCTGTCGACCACCGCGGCGCTGTCCGGTCAGGGTATGGGCAAAAAGGTTGCGCTGATCACGGACGGGCGTTTTTCCGGCGCGACGCGGGGCTTTTGTGTCGGCCATGTGGGGCCAGAGGCCTTTCACGGCGGTCCGATCGCCCTGCTGAAAGACGGTGATGTGATCACCATCAATGCGATCAACGGTGAAATCTCCGTAGATCTCAGCGACGAAGAACTGGCGACCCGAAAAGCGGCATGGGCAGGCCCGCGCGAGACGATCTATGCCTCTGGCGCGCTGTGGAAATTTTCACAGTTGGTCGGTGAAACATACAAAGGGGCTGTGACCCACCCCGGCGGCAAAGCGGAGCGTCATGTTTACATGGATCTTTAATAGGTCTGCCGCGCTCTTTGCGGTTCTTGGATTGGCGGGGTGCCTTGCGGCCCCCGTCGTCAGCAAACAGGATACCACATACGCCTTTGGAACCCGCACCGTCGCAGTCGCGAATGATTCCATCGTAATCGGTGGTCCCAAGGGCTATTGCATCGATAAATCTGCCAGTCGTCTGCGCGGGAAAACAGCTTTTGTCTTGCTCGGGGGCTGTGCGATTTTGTCCGGCGATGACCATGACGAGACGCCGTCTTTTCCGGGCATTTTGACCGCCTCTGTTGATCAACGCGGCATGGGTGCCGCCACGCCTGACATGCTGGACCAAATGGCAAAATTTGTCACCACGCAGCCCGGACGCGCTGTTTTGGCCCGCGATGGCCGTGCGGATTCGGTGAAGGTTCTTGGGGTTCTGCGGAACAGCAATGCGGTTTTGATTCACCTGACAGACAAGAGCGGCTTTCAAATCCCAGGAATAGAGGCAACCTATTGGCGCGGCCTGTTCGAATTGAACGGGCGTCTGATCTCTGCTTCTGTGCTTGGGTTCAAGGACCATCCTTTGCCCGCCCAAGAGGGGTTGGCCACATTACAAGCCTTTTTGGCGAGGATTCGCAAGGAAACGCCACCCATGTCCTCTGAATTGGCGTTGCAAGACACTGGCGTTGCCGATGCGCCGATCTAAGGAAAATTCCGGCTTCGCACATTGTTTCCGGGACATTATTTGTTTCTAAACCGGAAACAAAGACTGTATCCGCGAAGAAGGGGAGAGACAGGATCATGCGGGTAGGCGGATTGTTAAGTGGAATTTTTCATCGGCGCGTCTTGCGGCGCTGGGGTCAGGTTGCGCGGAACGCCGAAAAGCTTGATCTGGAAACCCTGCGGACCATGCGCACTCAGGCGCGAGAGATCCGTCGTCGACTGAACCGGCTTCTTTATGTGGCAGAAGGACGGCTTGCGCTGCCGGCTGTTGGATCAAATGCAATCCAGAAACCGTTGTATACGGATTGGGCCTATCGGCCAGAATTGTGGCGCGGCCCGATAGAGCCCTTGGGTATGATTGCGGTGGAATCCAAGGCGCAATATGGCGGTGAGGTGAAGGTGTTTCACGATTGCCGGGTCACAGAGCTGACACTGCGCCAAGTGCGCAATTCTCGTGAAAGCGATCTGTCGCCTTTTGGATTGCGCATGGATGTTTTCCGCTTTGACGGGTCGTTCCTGTCTCTGGTGGTAGAGTTACCGGATTCGGGTGTGCAGGGGTTGGAACGTCGGCACCTGATCCGCCTGACGGTTGTGGTCGAGGTCGAGCGCCCGTTAGAGATTTTTGCGCGTCTCAACATCAAACACGGTCCCAACGTCGAGCAGATCGTGCGGGAACTGCCGTTAGGCGCGGATGAAGTGATGGTTGAGTTTGATCTGGCCTATACAAAGCTGAACGAAAAGCGACTGGAACGGATGTGGCTGGACCTGATCTTTGAAGGAGCCGAGATGAACCAGATCGTCCTGCGGGATGTGGCACTTACACGGCGTCCAAGAGCGGAACTTTAAGCGAATAAGGAAAGACAGGGCATGGCCGAGGTCTCTTTGGTAAAGACGCGAATCCAAGCAGGCATCTGGGAAGGTGTGCTGAGCGGAGGCGACGGTGACACGCCGCCAGAGATTCGTGTGACCCATTTGCAAGTCCCGCTCAAGACGGTGGCAATTCTACCTGACGCAGAAACGCCAGGTGCCTGGACCGTGAAAATCGCGATCCGGCCAGAGCTTTTGTCAGATGGGGTGCAGACGTTTTTGATCGATGACCCGGAAAGTGGAGAGCGGCTTGACAGTTTCACGATGGTGACAGGCGTCCCGATCGAAGACGACTTGCGTGCTGAACTGGATCTTTTGCGGGCTGAGCTTGATATGTTGAAACGTGCTTTTCGCCGTCATTGTGTCGAGACCATGTGAGCTCTTGGTTCAGCCACGCGGAGGCGCCTTTGGGCGCCACTGTCCTCTCCCCATCTTGTCCTTCGACCAAGTCGGGGCCCGCCGCTTGTGGCAGGTTTTGGAGGCTATTATAGGCCAAGCGCGGGTTTCTGTGTTGTCCGCCCCATCTCAAATCTCGATATAAATGAAGCCCTTATCGGGACAGTCCATCTTGATGCTTTGGATTAGGGCCTGTATCGCAGCTATGTCTGGCCAGCGTTTCCCAGCCCATGACGATCCCGCATAAAACCATAGTATTGTCCGGTCGCCATCGCATTCCTGCCTGAATTCGAGGCGATACATGCTGTCTGAGGGGCCGAGGAAGAAACGAGTATGATATGGACAGACTAACGGAAATGGAGGCCTTTGCCACTGTCGTGGATCAAGGTGGGTTCACGGACGCGGCAAAGAAAATGGGGATCTCCAAATCTGCGGTGTCAAAGCACGTTTTGTCGCTCGAAGCGCGGCTTGGGGCACGGCTATTGAACAGAACCACACGACGGGTCAGCCCGACCGAGATCGGGCTTGCCTATTACGACAGGGCGCGGCGCGTGTTGAACGATGCCGGAGAGGCCGACGCGCTGGTCACATCAATGCAATCGGCCCCATCCGGGCTGTTGCGGATCAGCGTGGCGACGGATTTTGGGGTCAATCACCTGTCTCCGGTTCTGGGGAATTTCCTGAGTGAGTTTCCCGACATCACCGTAAACATGGTGCTGAACAACCGCTACGTGGAATTGATCAGCGAAGGCTTTGACATGGCCGTGCGGATCGCCCGCCTATTTCGAAAAATACGGGCGTCCACAGAAAATTGACGATCTGAACGACCACAAGCTGCTGCATTATTCCAGCCAGTCGTCAGGTAACGTCTGGAAGCTGACCGCGCCGTCAGGCGAAAAGCGGCAGGTGCGCACAGCAGGTTGGCTAAGCGTGAATGACGGGCAATCCCCGTTGAACGCCGCAATCAGTGGACTTGGTATCGCCTATCTTCCCAGCTTTCTCTACGCAGATGCGCTAAAGGATGGGTTGATCGAAGAGGCGATCGAGGAACTGCCGGTCGAAACCCAAGGGATCTATGCGGTGTATCCTCCGGGTCGGTTTACCCAGCCCAAGGTGCGTGCCTTCATCGATTTTCTTGTGCATCACTTCGCCGACAAAGGCCCAGACGTCTGGTAACATCGGGCGGCTATCGACAGATCATTGGGTCGAAGTGAGGATCACTTCGACCCGTCTGTTCAGGGTGCGACCCTCTTCGGACAGGTTGCTGGCGCGTGGCGCAAGAAATCCGACGCCGTCAGCCGAGACCTGATCCGGGCTGACACCATATTTTTCCACCAATGTGGACGCCACCGCAGAGGCACGGCGTTTGGACAGAGAGATGTTGCTGTCCAGCGATCCCGAGGCGTCCGTATGCCCGACAAGCTTGACCTGGCGATCCGGGCGGGCGGTCAGGTATTGGGCAAGATTTTCCAGCGAGGCAAAGGTTTCGTCGCCAAGTTCGGACGATCCGGTTTTGAAAAGCAGGTCGTCCAATGTGGCGTGACCTGTGGTTTCAAGCAGCGCACCAATCGGACCGGCCAGAACAGGTGCTGTTTGCGGCGGCGGGGCCTTGGTCGAGGCGGTAACGGTGACAGAACGGTCCAGACTACTGATCTGCGTCAGTTGAACAAAGCCGGTCTTGGTACTGCGACTGACCACCAGACCGACGTATTCCACGTTTCCTGCATCACCCTTCTTTGCGGCGAAGTACCTGAAATCGCTTAGGTTCACATGCATATCAGGTTCTGGCAAAAGCTCTATCTGATAGCGAAAGTCAAAGCCGCCACAGACATGGGCCTCGCATTCGTAGAGCGGTTCAAACCCGTCATTCTGTAGATCATCCCGCAAGGGCGCGAGGATTTGCAGGGTGGTGATGCCATCTTCGTCGATTTTCCACGCGGTTTGGCGCACGACCCCTTCGGCCACGACCCCATCCAGCGTTCCATTGCTAAAGGGCGAGGTGGGCAGAAAATAGCTATCGTCACGGCTGACCTGATTGGCGACCTCTACCGCAGCACCGGGCATGTTCAGGGACAGGCCCCAGACGTCCAAAGGGGTGCCAAGGGCTGCCACCGCTATGATCGCGCTTCGGATCACCGATGCGCGGCGTGGTATTCGTCGTTTGGCTGCATATCAATGGCCGATGCGACACGGTTGGACATGTTGTAAAACCCGGTGATAGACGCGATGTCAAAGATATCCCGATCACTGAACCCCACATCGCGCAGCGCCTGTCGGTGGGACTCTTCGGTGGTCGCGCTGGCAGTCGTCAAATGCGCGGCAAAATCCAGCATCGCACGTTGGCGCGCGTCCAGATCGGCGGTGCGATAGTTCATCACCATGCGTTCGCCCAGCACGGGATTCCCACTAATCTGACGCACGGCAGCACCATGGGCGACCTGACAGTACCAGCAGCGGTTGATCGAACTGACCACGACGGCGATCATCTCTCGTTCCAGCTTGCTAAGGCCACTTTGGCCCAGCATCAGGTCGTTATACATCGCCGTAAAGGCGTTCAGCTTGTCGATGTCAAAGGCGTAGGCCTGCAAGACATTCGGGATCATGCCCAGTTTGTCGGTGCAGATATCAAAGTATTTTTGTGTGGCCTCTGGCAAAGGATCGAGCATCGGCAGATCTAGGGCAGAGGTCTGGTTCTTTGGCTTTGTCATGGCTGCTCCGGGCGTTTCGCCCTATTTTATGCGGTAACGCCTATTTTAAACGGTAATGATAGTGTCCCACAACCGTCATCCCAAGGGAAGTATACAGCGCATTGGCCTCTGTATTCGCGCAGGTTACCGCCAGTGACAGATGTGCTGCCCCGTTATCTTGGGCCCATTCGGCAGCAGCCCGCAAGATCTTGGCCCCGACACCCTGACGGCGCAGGCTGGGTACGACTTCGATGGCATGGATCATCGCGATACCATTGTGAATGGCGACAAAACCGACACCCGCAGGCTGGTCGGAATGGCGGGCCAGAATCGCCGTTTTGGGAACTGCGACCCGGTTCATAACGGCGATGCGGGCCGGGCCAATACCACCTTCGGCCCAAAGGTCGGGCATGATCGCCAGCGGGGGCCAAATATGGAAGACCGTGACCAACGGCAGACGTTCACGGGTCAAGGCAGCCACTGGCACCGCATAAAGATCGACCGGGTCAATCACGCGATAGCCGCGCAGGTCCAACATCTGATCCAGCGCGCTGTGTTCGGGGCGCAGCATGAACAGCGCGTCCTGCCCAAGTGCGCGCATCTCTGTCTCGGCGGTGGCGATGTCGGCTTCGGTAACGTCGTTTTCCATCGTCGCGGCTGACACACGTTTGCCACCACCTGCCCCTTTGCGGATCATCCAGGGACCCGTGCGGTGCATTGCGGCGGCGGGCCATGTGGCCTCTAGCACGTCACAAAGCGTTTTGGTGTCGGGCAGGGTCATCCGACGAACCCTGCGAACACGTCCCGTAGTTCTGTCGCGATCCGCGCGACCAAATCGCCGTCGCTGCCCCTGATCACGACGTTCGACCCCATGCCGCTGGCGTTGTTGAACGGGTAGGATCCGATTGACAGGGTCGGATTCGCGCTGGCCACATCGGCCAAAGGCCCAGCCACATCGCCTTCGGGGCGATCGACGCGGATCGTCTCGCTGATCAAGGGCGCGCCGCCAGTCAGCGAGGGCACAACAGAGGCGACCATTGCCTGAAAGATCGACGGAACACCGGCCATCACATGCACATTCCCCAGCGTAAAACCGGGTGCGGTTGACACCGGATTGTCAATCAACGTCGCCCCATCAGGGATACGCGCCATGCGCAGACGCGCCTCGTTCAACTCGATCCCACGGGACGCATAATTGGCAGCCAGCAACGCGCGCGCATCCTCGCGCACGCCAATCGCCACGCCAAAGGCGGCGGCGATGCAATCGGCGGTGATATCGTCATGGGTTGGCCCAATGCCCCCAGAGGTAAAGATGGTGTCAAACCTGCCCCGCAGCCCATTCACCGCCTCGACAATAGCGTCTGGGTCGTCGCTCACCACGCGCACTTCTTTCAGGTCGATACCCAGCTTGGTCATTTCCCCAGCGAGATGGTACATATTGGCGTCACGTGTGCGCCCGGACAGGATTTCATCCCCGATCACAAGCATCGCAGCGGTTGGGTTGGTCATCACGCACTCCTTGTCGGTCATTTCCTTACGCTATAAGCCTCTGGAATGCGCTTTCAAACCCCTCTCGTTCCTGCCCGCCTGATCCGCCGCTACAAACGCTTTCTGTCTGACATGCGACTGCAGGACGGGACACAGGTGGTCGCCCATTGTCCCAACCCCGGCGCGATGCTGGGGATGAAGAACGAGGGGCAATTATGCTGGCTGGAACCCAATGATGATCCTAAGAAAAAGCTGAAATACGGCTGGCGTCTGGTGGAATTTGAGGGCGGTGCGATGGTGGGCGTGGACACTGGCTGTGCAAACAAGATTGTCGCTGAGGCCTTGAACCAAGGCAGTATCCCCGAGCTAGCCGGTTATGCGGGCGCCCGCACCGAGGTGAAATACGGCCAGTCCAGCCGCATCGATTTTCTGCTGACCGATCCCGGCCTGCCCGACGCCTATGTCGAGGTTAAAAGCGTCACTCTGTCGCGCAATGCGGGCCGCGCAGAGTTTCCCGACAGCGTGACGGTGCGCGGGGCAAAGCATCTTGTGGAACTGGCGGCGATGGTGGCGCAAGGACACAGGGCCATAATGCTGTATCTGGTGCAGCGCAACGACTGCAAAAACATGTGTCTGGCGGCAGATATCGACCCCGCTTATGCAAATGGATTCGCGCAAGCCCGCGCCGCCGGGGTCGAGGTGATCTGTTATGATTGCACTCTGTCGCAGCATCAGATTACCTTGGCGAGTGCTGTTTCCACCGAATTCTAGTGGCCCTATGGCTCTTTTTCACCAGCGCGGTTATGTAGGAAAAAATTCCAAAGCAATGGAGCAGCGGCGTGGATGAGCGCAACAAAGGTCGCCTGACCAAAGACGGTATCCGTATCTATGAGGATTCGGATTTTGACGGTATGCGCCGCGCGGGCAAACTGGCTGCGGAAATTCTGGATGCCATGACGCCTTTGGTGCAGGTCGGCCAGACGACCCAAGAGATCGATCAGGTCATTACGCAGATGGTCGACGAGGCTGGCGCAAAATCGGCGACCATTGGGTACAAAGGCTATCAACACGCCTCGTGCATTTCGGTCAACCATGTGGTCTGTCATGGCATTCCGGGGCCTAAGATCCTGAAAGACGGCGACATTTTGAACATCGACGTCACGGTGATCGTGGATGGTTGGTTTGGCGACACAAGTCGGATGTATGTCGCAGGCAAGCTTAGCCGCAAGACAGAGCGCCTGATCCAGATTACTCATGACGCGCTGTTCAAGGGGATCGAGGCGGTAAAGCCGGGCAATACCTTTGGCGACATCGGCTTTGCGATCCAAAGCTATGTCGAGGCGGAACGGATGTCGGTTGTGCGCGATTTCTGTGGGCATGGGTTGGGCCGTGTGTTTCATGCGCCGCCAAATGTGCTGCACTATGGACGTGCGGGAACCGGGCCAATGCTGGAAGAAGGTATGTTCTTTACCATCGAACCCATGGTCAATCTGGGACGGCCAGAGACCAAAGTGCTGCCTGATGACTGGACTGCCGTGACCCGTGACAAATCCCTGTCGGCGCAGTTTGAACATTCGGTCGGGGTCACGTCGGACGGCTGCGAGTTGTTTACGGTCTCGCCTGCGGGCAAGTTCCACCCGACGTGGGATTGATCGCTTTATAGCCCCAGAAGCCCCGGCAAGTCTGCCATCCGGTGAAACACTTCTGCCCCCTCGGCGGCCAGCCTCGTGCCGTCGTCATGCTCGGCAAAGCCCATCCCCCGCATTCCGGCGCGGCGCGCGGCGATGCATCCCATAGGGCTATCGTCGACAACGGCGCAGCGTTCCGGGGCAATGCCATAATCCTTCGCCGTCAACAGGAACATACCCGGTTCCGGCTTGGCAATGCCGACGGAATGGGCGGAATAGAGGTGGTCCTTTAGCCGGGCGTGCAATTCTTTATGCTGCCCCAGCGTTATTGCCATTTTTTCAAGGCTTCCGTTCGAGCCAACGGCATAAGGAATGCCAGCCGCGTCGAGCCGATCCATCACAGCCTCAATCCCCGCGATCAGGGGCGTGCCCTTTGCGAGGGCCTCGTACATGCGCTCATAGAAATACGCGACCCAGTTGTCGGGCAGATCCGCACCCTTTGCTTTGGCCTTTTCCGCGACGGTCTGCATGGTGCCCCCGACAAAAGTCCGCTCTATCTCGGCTAGGGGCAAGTCCAGACCACGGCATATCAGTTCTTCTTGCAGCAGAAGGTTGGTTATCGTCTCGCTGTCCACGATCACGCCGTCGCAGTCGAAAATTACCATATCAGGGCGGGTCATGGGGCAGTCCTTTGCAAAATCGTAATGTGTGTATCGCCGTATCGGCGCGAGTCATGGGTCTTGAATCCGGGCGGCGCGACCTGTGGCGCGTTTTCTTCCCAGACGATCAGCGCCTCTGGGCCCAACCAGCCGCCAGCCTCTGCGGCAGTCAGAGCGCGCTGTCCAAGGCCTTTGCCATAGGGTGGATCGAGAAAGACCAGCGTGAAGGGCGCGACCAGACAAGGCCCAAGCCGGGTGGCGTCGCGCGCAATCATTCTGGTGGCGTCATGGGCCTGCATTGCCTTTGTGTTGTCGCGGATCAGGGCGCGCGCCTTGGCACCGTCATCCACGAATGTCACATGGGACGCGCCGCGCGAGAGCGCCTCGAACCCAAGCGCGCCGGTGCCGGCAAACAGATCCAGCACGCGGGCCTCCAGCAAGGGCGTGCCGTAATGGCCGCTGGTCAGGACGTTGAACAGGCTCTCGCGTACCCGGTCACTGGTCGGGCGCAGATGGGCGGCTATGTCGCCCTTGCCCACCTCTGCCAACCGCAGACCGCGTTTCTGACCGCTGATAATGCGCAAGGTCTAGGCCTTCAGCAGGGGTTTAAGGTCGGCCTCTGCATCGGCGATCACGGCAGGGTCGGGAGATTTCCCCATCTCAATCAGGCGCTTGCCCACCATATAGGCGCGTGCGTCGTTCATCGCGTCCACGGCCAGCAGGGTCTCGCTGCAGTAGTACCAGAACGATACCGCCGCGCCGCTGCCACGTGTGACGATGCGGTCATACCCGGTGTTCAGCCCGGCGATTTGCAGTTTCGTGTCATATTGATCGGACCAGAACCACGGCATCGGCACATAGTCCTTGTCAGCCCCCAGCATGTTCTCGGCCACGCATTCGGCCTGATCAATGGCGTTTTGTACGCTTTCCAACCGGATCCGCACGCCATTGTACGGCAGTGAGGTACAGTCGCCCGCTGCCCAGATGAAAGGGTCAGAAGTGCGTCCCTTGATGTCCACCGCGATCCCGTTGTCGAGGGTGATCCATGCGTCCTCGGCCAGCTTGACATTGGGCGTGACGCCAATACCGACGATGACAATGTCACAGGGCAGCTCTGTGCCATCGGACAGGATCGCGCCGGTGACGTGATCCTCGCCTGTCAGCCGTTCGAGCCCCATTTGTTCTCGGATATCAACGCCATGACTGGTGTGCAGGGCGCGGAAATAGGCAGAGGTTTCCGGCGAGGCGACCCGTTGCAGGATGCGGTCTGCCATCTCGATCAGCGTGACGGTCATCCCACTGAGGGCGGCAACGGCAGCGGCCTCTAGCCCGATATAACCGCCCCCCACGATCAGAATGCGTGCCCCCTCGACAAAGGCGGGGGCCATTGCGTCTACATCGGCAAGGCTGCGCACCGTGTGCACGCCATTCAACGCGCCCCCAATGGCGGCAGGTAAGGTGCGGGGGGCCGATCCGGTTGTCAGGGCAAGCTGGCTATAGGGGATCGTCGTGCCGTCCACATCAACGCTCTTGGCGTCGCGGTCGATGGACAGGGCTGTCTTTGACGTCAGCAGGGCGATATTATTCTCGGCATAAAAACTTTCAGGGCGCAGATATAGGCGTTCCAGATCCATCTGACCAAGCAGGTATTTCTTGGACAGGGGCGGGCGCTGATAGGGAGGCGCAGATTCCGCGCCGATCAGGGTAATGGCGCCGTCAAAGCCCAGATTGCGCAATTTCACGACCAAAGAAGACCCGGCCTGACCCGCCCCGATTATGACAATATCATCCATGGTTTCATCCCTGCTCTGGTCGCGCGCTGTGATCCCTCCTATATCGTGAGACAGTCGAGACGCAATCAAAGAAGAGGGACGGATCATGGCAATTGCTGTAGGAGACAAATTACCCGGGGCGACATTGGCGCTGATGGGGGGCGAGGGCCCGACGACGGTTGCGCTGGGCGATAAGCTTGCCGGGCGCAAGGTGGTGATATTTGGGTTGAACGGTGCCTTTACAGGCACTTGCACCAGCGCACATGTGCCAAGCTTTATGCGTACGCTGCCCGGCCTGACCGATAAAGGGGTGGATGAGGTGATCTGTGTGTCGGTCAATGACCCATTCGTAATGCAGGCGTGGTCTGAACAGACCGGTGCGGGCGCGGCTGGCATCACCATGCTGGGCGACCCGATGAGCGAGTTCACCAAGGCGGTCGGCATGGATTTCTCTGCACCGCCCATTGGGTTTGTGGACCGGTCCAAGCGCTATGCGCTTTATGCCGAAGACGGCGTTGTGAAGGTGTTCCACGCCGAAGAAAGCCCCGGAGTCTGTGAGATTTCCGGCGGCGAGGCAATGCTGGCCGCGATCTGATCCCAGTGTGTGGTGACCAAAGTGTGAGGTGACCAAAATGGGCGCTTCCGCGCGCCTATTTTATGCAGGTTTGAAGGCGACGCTCTTTGGTTAGGGTGTCGCCCTTTGCATGGGCTATCCCGCCAGCGCATCCATCTTTTTGGCGAGTTTGATGTCTAGGTCTGACAGGCCGTCAACATCATGGGTCGTCAGAGTGACGTTCACGGTTTTATAGACATTTGACCATTCTGGGTGATGGTTCCATTTTTCTGCCCACAGCGCAGCGCGGGTCATAAAACCGAAGGCGTCGACGAAATTCTTGAACACATAGGTTTTGCTGATTGCGTCGCGTTTGGGGTCCATGATCCAGCCAACTTGCAAAAGTGGGTCCAGGTGGGTCTTGCGGTCACTGTCGTTCAATCGCTCTGACATTAATCCTCCGATGTGATTTTGCGGAACGGGCCATAGCTGGTCAGGATTTCGATCTCTTCGTCCACAGCGGCGCGTTCGGCCTTTAGATATTCGTCGATGGCGTGGCGGAATCCGTCGTCTGCGATCCAATGCAGCGAGTGGCATTGCACGGGCAGGTAGCCCCGCGCGAGTTTGTGCTGACCCTGTGCGCCAGCCTCGACGCGGGACAGGCCGTGCCGGATCGCATAGTCGATGGCCTGATAATAGCAGAGTTCAAAGTGCAGACAGGGGTGGTCTTCGACACAGCCCCAATACCGCCCGTACAGCGTATCGCGGGCGATGAAATTCAGCGCGCCGGCCACATAGCGCCCCTGATCCTCAGCCAGGACCAGCAGGATATCGTCGCGCAGATGCTTTTGCGCCTCGTCAAAAAACGCGCGGGTGAGATAGGGCGTGCCCCATTTGCGCGCGCCGGTGTCCTGATAGAACTGCCAGAAGGCGTCCCAATGCTCTGGCTGGATGTGCTCTCCGGTCAACTCAAGGATCTGCCCGCCAAAGGCCTGCGCCGTGGCGCGTTCCTTGCGGATGTTCTTGCGTTTACGTGACGAGAGATCACCAAGGAAGGCGTCGAAATCGGTGTAGTCCCGGTTCACCCAATGGAATTGATCAGTGATGCGGTGCATCAACCCCATCTGCTTGCCCGCCTCGGCCTCTGCCTCTGTGCAAAAGGTGATATGCAGAGAGGACAGGCGGTTTTCGGCGGCCAGTTGCACAGCCCCTTGAACCAGCGCGGATTGGCCGACCTCGTCGAAGCCCGGTTTGACAAGGTAACGCCGACCTGTGGCAGGGGTAAAGGGTACTGCGATCTGCAGTTTGGGATAATAGCGCCCGCCTGCACGTTCGAACGCGTGGCCCCAGTTTTGATCAAAGATGTATTCGCCCTGACTGTGGCCCTTGGCATAGACGGGCGCGGTGGCGATGATCTGGCCATCCAGTTGCGCCGTGATGTAGCGGGGCGACCAGCCCGTGCCTGTGCCAACCGACCGCGAGACCTCTAGCGCGCGCAGGAACCGCCATGTGGTGAAAGGGTCATCAGGCCGCCCGCCATCGCTGACCTCTGGACAGGCGCAGGCATCCCAGTCCTCGGGCGCAATTTCGGCCAGAGAGCCGAGCACGTTGATCTCGATTTGGGTGTCACTCATCACTTTTTCCGTTCGCTCATGATGAGTGTGGCGCGCCATGGCCTCGCGTCAAGGCGTGTAGCCTTCGAAGGTTATGTTCTGAGCGATCTTGCGCGCCTCTGTTTCCTGACCCGCATCGCGGACCGTCCAGCAGAGGATATTCGCGCCTTGTGCCATCAACTCCTGCACGCGGCGGCGCGTCAGATCAGCGCGGTCGTGACTGATGAAACTGGACCCGGCGGCGTCGAAATCAGGGATGTCGCGCAGACGGTCCAGTGTTGCCGGGGGTACTGTGTCCCACTCGTCTTTGTCAAAGTCACAGGTCACCAGCCCACGCGGCATATCAGGCAGAAAATCTGCCATCTTTGCAATGCTGTGCGGGTTGAAAGACATAACGGCGGCGTCGCCGGTGTAGTTGCGCAGGGCCTCGGCCACAGCGTATTCCAAAGGGCCAATGTCGGGACCAAGCCCGCCATCCTGATCCTTGATTTCGATCAGCAGGGGCACACGCCCAGCAACATAATCCAACACCTGTATCAGGGTTGGGACGGTCCCGGTGCCACCGATCAGGGGGATCGCCCTCAAAGCCTCTGTCGTGCGGTCGGCGATGGGGCCAGCCTCGGCTGTCAGGCGATCGAGGTTATAGTCGTGAAACACCATCGCCGCATCGTCCAGAGAGCGTTGTACATCCAATTCGATGCCATATCCCGCCTCAATCGCCGCCTCAAAGGCCGCGATTGAGTTTTCCGGGACACCCGCCGCTACATCGTGAAACCCGCGATGGGCGATGGGGCGGGTCAGGAAAGACGCGGGCAGGCGGTTCATTTGATCTGAAAGATGCCTTCGATTTCAACGGCAACGCCCAGTGGCAGCGACCCTGCCGAAACGGCAGACCGTGCGTGACGACCGGCATCGCCCAGGGCCTCGACAAGGAAATCGGATGCGCCGTTGACGACTTTGGGCTGCTCGGTGAAATCAGCGGTCGAGTTGACGAAACCGGTCAGCTTGACCACCCGCACCAGACGATCCAGATCGCCGCCACAGGCAGATTTGACCTGCGACAGAAGGCTGATGGCACAGGTGCGCGCGGCAGCGGCCCCGGCAGCGGTGTCCAGTTCTGCACCAAGCTTTCCAAGGATCAGTCCGTCTGCATTCTGGCTGATCTGGCCAGAAACATAGAGGATATCACCCACCTGCACGCTTGGCACATAGTTGGCGGCTGGTGCAGGGGCTTGGGTAAGGGTGACGCAAAGTTCGGCCAGACGGGCCTCATAGTTTCCGCTCATCATCATATTCCTTCCGGGAAAGTTGGATTTGGCCAGAGGCTACCCCGCTGGCGCGTCATGCGGAATAGCAAAAACCTAGCTTTCGCGGAATGCCTTGGTAAAATAATCAGCAAGAGGCTTGATCAGGTAAGCCATCGGAGAGCGGTCGGCCGTGCGCATAAAGGTCTCGACCGGCATTCCGGGGATCAGGGCGAGGCCGTCGGGCAGTTTGTTCAACTCGTTCTCGGACAGGCGAATTTCAGCGCGATAAAAGCTTTGCTGTGACTGCTCGTTGGTGAACGCATCGGCAGAAATCTGCACGACGGTGCCAAAGAGTTCGGGTGTGGTGCGACTGTCAAAGGCCGGAAAGCGCACCACGACCTCTTGGTTCAGAAAGATCTGGTCGATGTGGATCGGATCGACACGTGCAGCAATCACCAGCGGCCGATCTTGCGGAACAAGATAGAGAACCGCGTCGGCGGGGCGGATTACAGAGCGCGGCGTAAATACCTGTTTTCCGTAGACAATACCGGAAACCGGCGCGCGGATGTCCAGCCGATCCAATCGCTCTCGCAGGGCAAGACGTTGTTCCACCAATTCACGCTGATTGACCTGAATGTCACGTAACTGGGTGATCGCCTCTTCGCGCCGATTGGTCTGTTGTTCGTCGATCTCGATGTCGATTTCTGTGATGCGTTCCTGCGCCTGCCCGCCAGAGGCGATCAACTCACCGCGCCGCCCGCCCAGACTGGCCTCTTCGCGCTGCAGCGCCAGCACCCGAGAGGCCTGCGCAAGCCCGCGATCCAGCAAGTCCTGCTGCGTGGCAAGCTCTTGTTTAATAAGGTATATTTGCCGTTCTAAAGAGTCGCGCTGGGCATCGATGCCTTGAACTTGTGTGATGATCTGCAACCGGCGTTTGCCAAGCTGTTCGGTGGCATTTGCCAGCGAGTTGTTGCGCGCGTCGAACAGCCGGATCTGGCCGTCGATCAAGTCCCGTAATTCTGCGTTGTTTTCAGCACGCTCCAGCAATTCGGGGACAAATGTCACGCTGTCTTTGCCGTCACGTTCTGCCTCGAGGCGTCCGCGTCGTGCCATCATCTCAAACAACTGGCCCTCGACGATGGTCAGTTCCGATTTCAGACGTGACGGGTCGAGCCGCAGCAAAAGGTCACCGGCCTCGACTGCGTCGCCTTCGTCCACAAGGATTTCGGACACCACACCGCCGTCGGGGTGCTGAACGATCTGTCTGTTCTGCTCTACCTCGACCTGACCAGAGGCGATGATCGCCCCAGAGATATTCGTCATCACGGCCCAGCCGCCAAAGCCGCCCACCAGCAAAACAAGGGTCAGAACGCCAAGGATCACAAACTTGCGCGCAGAAAATTCGTTGCTCATGTCACGCCTCCGGGGCTTGTCGCACGGCGCAGTTCGTTGTGGTTCTGAAGCACCTCTTTCAGCACCTCATCCCGCGGTCCAAAGGCCCGCCGCGCGCCCATATCCAGCACCAGCAGCGTGTCGCATTCTTCAATGGCAGCAGGGCGGTGGGCCATAATGAGGACAGATTTCCCTTCAGATTTCATTTGCCGGATCGCCATATTCAGGGCCTGAGAGCCTTCGTTGTCAAGGTTCGAATTCGGCTCGTCCAGAACCAGCAGCACGGGGTCGCTGTACATTGCGCGCGCAAGGCCGATGCGCTGCATTTGTCCACCGGATAAACGCCCGCCGCCCGCCGTTACGCGGGTGTCATAGCCGTCGGGCAGCTTTAGGATCATCTCATGGGCGGCCGCTTTTTTGGCGGCAGCGATGATCTTGGTGGGGTCCGGTTCCGGGCTGAGCCGGGCGATGTTGTCGGCGATGGTGCCATCAAACAGCTGTACGCGCTGTGGCAAAAAACCGATATATTGCCCCAAAGCCTCTGGTTCGTATTGATCTAGACTTGCTCCATCAAGGCGGATTTTACCGCCAGCGGGACGCCAGATGCCAATCAGGGCGCGGGCCAAAGTCGTCTTGCCCGCACCGCTGGGTCCGATCACCCCAACGGCCTGTCCGGGATTGATGTCAAAAGACACCATACGCAGGCTTGCCACCTGCTCTCCGGGTGGAACCACGGTAAGTTGTTGCACCGTCAGTTTGGCCTTGGGCACGGGCAGCGGGGTGCGGGCCTGTTCTTCGGGGACGCTGGATAGCAGTTCTGCAAGCGACCGCCAGCCTTTCAAAGCGCCCTGGATCATCGGCCATTGACCAATCGCCAGATCCAGCGGTGCAAGGGCGCGCCCCATCAGAATAGACGATGCAATCATTGCGCCGGGCGTCAATTCTCCTTGCAGGACCAGATAGGCCCCAAGGCCCAGCATTGCCGATTGCAGGAACATCCGAAAGGTTTTGGAGGTGGTGCTATAGCCGCCAGACAGATCGTTGGACGCAAGGGACCTGCCCAGAGACTGTCCGCGCACCACGTTCCAGCGTTCAAAGGCGTCGCGCTGCATCCCCATGCTGCGCACCATTTCCGCCTCGTTGCGCAATTGCTCTGAAAACTGGGCGGCGCGGGCTGTGGCCATATTGGTCTCTTGCACAGGGACACGGGTGGTGACCTGATTCAGGATCGTGATGATGACCAGAATCCCCCCGCCCAAAACCGCAAGACCGCCCATCCAAGGGTGGAAAATAGCAATACCAAACAGGAAAACCGGGGTCCAGGGCAGGTCAAACAAAGCGGCAAAGACGGGCGAGGCCATCATCCGTTGCACACTTTCCAGATCACGCAGGGCAGTAGAAGAATTGGTGTCGCCATGCACCAGACTGGACTTGCGTAACATGGCGGAAAAAACGCGTTTGTCCAAAAGGGATTGAAACCGTGCGCCGATCCGCGACAGAACGCGCCCCCGGACGAAATCCAGCAGACCCATCATCCCAAAGAGAAAGGCCATCAGGACAAACAGCGCCAGCAGTGTTTCCTCGGACCGGCTGCCAAGGACACGGTCGTAGACCTGCATCATGAACAGCGGACCGGTCAGCATCAAAAGATTCACAAAAAAGCTGAAGGTACCAACAAACCAAAACTGGCTGCGACTGGCGCTGCGGGCGTCGCGCAACTCCTTTAATCCGGCGGAAACATCGACGCCACGTGTTGAATTCGAAGAGATGAGTCGATCCTCCGGCAATTTCTGCTATCGTAAACTCCTGTCGTCTTTCTGTCACAGGAAAACAGTGATATTTTGAGAAGAATTGGGCATTCTGGCGTCGGCCCTTATGTGTCACATAAGAATTCTGCTGTTGAAAGAAGCTCTGCTGCCATGACCCAATTAAAACCACGATTTACTGCGCTTGCCGCTATTTCTGTCGCCGTGGTCTTGTCTGGCTGTGGCACGCCGCAGGTCGCGCAGGGTATAAATGACCCCTACGAGGCCAGCAACCGCAAGATCCACGCGTTCAATCTGTCTGTCGACAAGGCGGTTTTGCGCCCCACCGCGAACGGGTACGGGGGCGCAATTCCCAAGCCGGTGCGTCAGGGCGTGACAAATTTTGCGGGGCATCTGGATTTGCCGGGGTCTTTCGTGAACGATGTGTTGCAGGCAAACATCGACGACGCTGCGGTCAATTTCTTGCGGTTCATGGTCAATTCGACCTTTGGGATCGCAGGGCTTTTGGATCCGGCGACGGATATGGGTCTGCTTGCCCGTGACAGCGATTTCGGGGAAACCCTGCATGTCTGGGGCGCTGGTGAAGGCCCCTATGTCGAACTGCCGTTGATGGGTCCATCGACGCAGCGTGATGCTGTGGGCAAGGTCGTCGATGTGTTTACCAACCCGCTGAAATACGTCCTGCAAACCCCCGAACGCTATGCGTTGCCGGTGGCGGGTGCGGTATCAACATTGGGTGATCGTGCGAAGTTTGGGGATACAATCGATTCTGTCCTATACGATAGTGCGGACAGTTATGCGCAGGCCCGACTGCTGTATCTGGAACGCCGCAGGTTCCAGTTAGGCGGTGCCGTGGCGGAAGACGCAGTCGATGTTTATGATGATTACGAGGATTTTTATGGCCAATAACATTTCCCGCCGCAGCCTTCTGATCGCCTCTGGTGCCACCGCTATGATGGCCGCGCTTCCGGTGCAGGCGCTGAATACGTCGCAGGCAAAATCGCTGATTGACCAAGTGGTGTCACGGATCAAATCCGTCATCAATTCTGGCAAGTCTGAATCTGCAATGTATCGTGATTTTGAAAGGATTCTGGCTGACTATGGCGATATGAACTTTATCGCGGCGCAAACGCTTGGCCCGCCTGCGCGCGCGGCCAGTGCGGCCCAGATGCGCGGCTATAAGAAGGCGTTTCAAGCCTATATGGCGCGCAAATACGGCAAACGGTTTCGCGAATTTATCGGGGGCACCATCAACGTGCAGCAGGCCAAGGCCGTGAAATCCTATTATCAGGTCAATACGATCGCCAACCTGCGCGGCACGCCGCCGTTTCAAGTGGATTTCTTTGTCAGCGACAAAAGCGGGTCCAGCAAGTTCTTTGATATGCGGATCGAAGGGATCAGCGTGATAAAGATCGAGCGCGAAGAGATCGGCGGGCTGCTGGATCAGCGTCGCGGCAATCTAGACCGGTTGATCGCGGATCTTCCAAAACTGGGCTGATCACGTCAGGCTTTGTCACGGGGGCAACCGTACTTTAGTTGCGCCCGCCCAAAATACCCAAGACATCGCGCAGCACCCTATCCGCGACGGAATCCCGGCGTGCAGGTTGCTGGTCAAAATCCGGCTGACCGGGTTGGCGCACGGGATTCTGAATTTGGGCAGGGGGCATTTGCCAAGGTTCGATCATCGGCAGTGGAACCGGCTGCTGCCCCCCATGCACGCGGGTCATGACCTCGTGCCAGATTTCGGCGGGCAGGCCACCGCCGGTGACGCCGGTCAGAGGCGTGTTGTCGTCATACCCCATCCAGACGCCCATCACGTAATTGGCGGAAAACCCCAGAAACCATGCATCGCGTGCGGCCTGCGTGGTGCCGGTCTTACCCGCCACCTGCCAGCCGGGGATCGCAGCCTGTTTGCCAGAGCCACGTTCGACCACCTGATACATCATATAGACCAGCTGCCGCGCTGCATTCTCAGAGATGACACGCTCGCCCATACCGCCTTGTTGCCCCATCAGAGGCACCTCGTCGCCCATGAAGCGCAATTCTGTCATCCCATAGGGGCGCACCGAGGATCCACCGTTCAGGATCCCGGCATAAGCCCCGGTCATCTCGATCAGGGTCGACTCTGACGTGCCAAGCGCCAGGGCAGGCCCGACCGCAAGATCGCTTTTTATCCCGAACTCTTCGGCGACAAACCGAACCTTGTCCCGTCCGGCCTGTTCAGAGACCCGCACAGCGGGGGTGTTCAGGGACATGACCAATGCGTCCGTCATCGTCACCTCGCCCTTGAAATTGCGGGTGTAGTTTTGCGGTGACCAAGGTCCAGAGCCGGGCACATTGATCGTCAGCGGCGCATCCAGCATGATATCATCGAACCGCGCCCCCAGTTCCAGGGCAGTCGCATAAACAAAGGGCTTGAAGGCAGATCCGGTCTGGCGTTTTGCCATGATCGCCCGGTTGAACTGGCCCGCGACGCCTTTGAACTTGCGCCCGCCAACCATGGCGCGCACGGCACCATCCGCGCTCATCACGACAATCGCGGCCTGCGCTTTGGAGCCTTCTTTCAGCTTCGCGTCCAGCACAGCCATCAAACCCTCTTCGGCGGCGCGCTGGATACGTTGATCCAGAGTGGTGCGCACAATGACATCTTCTGTGGTGTCACGGGTCAGGAACGAGGGCCCGCGTTCCATAACCCAATCGGCAAAATACCCCCCGGCGCGGGCCTCTGCGGCGGCGGAAAGCGTGGCGGGCGCGGCATTTGCAACGGCAAACTCTGTGTCGCTGATATATCCCTCTTTGTTCATTAGCACCAAAACCGTCGCGGCGCGGTCCTGCGCCCGTTGCAGGTTGTTGGTCGGCGCATAGCGGGAGGGGGCAACCAGAAGTCCGGCCAGCATGGCGGCCTCTGGAGCGTTCACTTCGGCAGCGGATTTGCCAAAATACCGCTGGCTGGCCGCCTCGAACCCGCGCGCACCCGCCCCCAGATAGGCGCGGTTAAGGTAGATCGTCAGGATCTGGTTCTTGGTGTACTTCAGCTCCATCGCAAAGGCGAAGGGCATCTCTTTCAACTTGCGCCACAATGATCCCTGCCGGCAATCCGCCTCGTAATCGGCCTCGCTGTCCCATGTCTCCTTGTCAAAAGGCACACCAAGACACAGCAGTTTTGCAACCTGTTGCGTCAAGGTGCTGCCACCGTGACCGCTCAGCGGACCGCGTCCTTCGCTCATGTTGATGTAGATCGCGCTGGCAATGCCGCGCGGACTGACACCTATATGTTTGAAAAAGCGTCTGTCTTCTGTTGCCACGATTGCATTGCGCAGAACAGGCGCGACAGTTTCGGCGGTAATCGAGCCACCAAACTGCTCGCCGCGCCACGCGAATACATCGCCGTTGCGATCCATCAGGGTGACAGAGCCGCGGGTGCGTGCGTCCAGCATGTCGTCCAGCGGTGGCAGTTGCGACCAATAATACCAGGTGGCCGAGCCGACGATCAGGAACAGAACAACCGCGCCGCGCCACGCAAGGCTCCAGATCAGGTGAAAGATCCACGCGATGATGCCGCGAAAGAACCCACTGATCCCACGACGGCCATGTCGCTTTTTGGGGGCAGCCCGCTTGCGTTTGGCAGATGTACTGGGCGCAGGTTTGCGCTTGGTCTGTGTGGCGCCTGTTTTGCGCTTGTCCGCCACCAAAGGAGGGCGGCGTCTGCCTGTGCTGCTCATACTATCGCCCTGCTCGGGTTTTTCTTTTCACGCATCTTAGCCTGCGCTTTCATAAATGTGGACCCGGAACTGTCCACAACAGTCGCCGGGTCACGATTTTGTTGATTCAGGTCCGCCAGAAGAATCGTGCGTGACCCATCTCTCACGGGTGACTCACTTTTTTGTATGCTTAAATTTTCATCAAAAACCAAATATGTGCAAAAATTGTGCAACATGCCCTGTTTGCTTGCATCAAGATCGCCGCCATCCGTTGTCTCTCTGCTCTGGCGGCGCTCTTTCCCAACAATGAGATTTAAGCAGGGCGACCTGTGTTGTGGAAGGGGAAACAAGTGAAACTGATCATAGCAGCGATAAAACCGTTCAAGCTGGAGGAGGTGCGCGAGGCGCTGACCGCCATTGGCGTGCGCGGAATGATGGTCACCGAAATAAAGGGATTCGGCTCGCAATCCGGACATACGGAGATCTATCGCGGCGCAGAATACGCCGTGAATTTTGTGCCCAAGGTCAAACTGGAAATCGTGGTCGCCGCCTCTATGGCCGATCAGGTTGTCGAGACGATCCAGACCACTGCCAAGACCGACAAGATCGGTGACGGCAAGATTTTCGTTCTCGATGTGCAAGCCGCCGTTCGCGTGCGCACTGGCGAAACCAACGACGACGCCCTGTAAGCGCGTTCAACATACTCGGAGACGTAAACATGGAGTTTATCGGAAAAATGGCGTCCTATCTGACGCTCGCAGTGATGGGGCTGCTGGTCTCGATCACACTGTCCGCGCCAATGGTGCAGGCGCAGGAAGGACCGTCGGCAGAGGCTCTTGCTGCGGCCGAAGCGGCCTATGTCGATCCTGCGGAGATGCTGAAAGCCAAAGCGGCGGCTGCTGCACAATCCGCTATTGACGAGGGCGAAGATCCCGCTGCTGCTGCCGCGGATGTAATCGCCGCGACCTACGAACCATTCATCAATGGTGATTTCATCCTGACCACCACCCTGTTCCTGGTTGCAGGCTTTCTGGTGTTCTGGATGGCGGCCGGTTTTGCGATGCTCGAGGCTGGTCTCGTCCGCAGCAAGAACGTCACCATGCAGCTGCTCAAGAACGTATCGCTCTTTAGTCTGGCCGCGATCTTTTACTGGCTGATCGGCTACAACCTGATGTACCCGCTGGGCACATGGTCGGTTGAGGGCGTTCTGTCTGGCGTCTGGGGTCCCGGTGTGCTTGAGGCGGTCGGTGTCGGCCCATCCGGTGCAGACGATATCGGCTATGCCTCGACTGGCTCTGACTTCTTCTTCCAGTTGATGTTCTGTGCGGCGACGGCGTCGATCGTGTCCGGTACGATGGCCGAGCGTGTGAAACTATGGCCCTTCCTTGTCTTCACGATCATCCTGACCTCGATCATCTATCCGCTGCAGGCGAGCTGGAAATGGGGCGGTGGTTTCCTTGACGGTATGGGCTTTCTCGACTTCGCGGGTTCGACTGTTGTCCACTCGGTTGGTGGCTGGGCGGCTCTGACAGGCGCGCTGATCCTTGGGCCGCGTATCGGCAAGTACAAGGACGGTCGCGTCAACCCAATGCCCGGTTCGAACCTTGCTCTGGCAACACTGGGGACGTTCATCCTGTGGCTGGGTTGGTTCGGCTTCAACGGTGGTTCGCAGCTTGCCATGGGCACTGTTGGGAACGTCGCTGACGTCAGCCGGATCTTTGCGAACACCAACGCTGGTGCCGCTGGTGGTGCGATTACCGCACTGATCCTGACGCAGATCATGTACAAAAAGCCCGACCTGACGATGGTCCTGAACGGTGCTCTTGCCGGTCTGGTTTCGATCACAGCAGAGCCGTTGACGCCCGGTCTTGGGATGGCAACGCTGATTGGTGCTGTCGGTGGTGTGATCGTGGTCTTCCTTGTTCCCCTATTGGACAAACTGAAGATCGACGACGTCGTCGGTGCGATCCCGGTTCACCTTGGCGCCGGTATCTGGGGCACGATCGTGGTGGTATTGACCAACCCCGATGCAAGCCTTGGCGTACAGCTTTACTCGATCCTTGTTGTCGGTATCTTTGTTGTGGTCGCCTCTGCGGCGGTCTGGCTGATCCTCAAAGGCATCATGGGCCTGCGCGTGTCTGAAGAGGCCGAGATCAACGGTCTGGATGTGGCTGAACTGGGTATGGAAGCCTATCCGGAGTTTTCGAAAGGCTGATACTTACCCTTCCTATCAGCCAGAAAACATGGCCCGGGCGTTCTGCGCCCGGGCTTTTTCTATTGCGGCAGTGAGCCTGAACGACGATTGACCAAAATGAGCGGGCTGACACCCGCACAGTCTTTTTGGCGCCGCGCGGGGCGCGACGCTGGGGGCCAAGGTGACAGGTTTGTGTAAAGGAGAGAGGTCAGACGCCGACGTCGGCAATCGCCTTGGCGAGGATGGGCACGGTTTGCGTGTTCAGGCCTGCGATGTTCAGGCGGCTGTCGCCAACCATATAAATCCCATGCTTTTCGCGCATCTGGGCGACCTGATCGGCAGTGGCCCCGATGCGGCTGAACATGCCGCGATGCTGGGCGATAAAGCCAAAGCGATCTGACCCGGTCAGCCGTTGCAATTCCTGTGCCAGTTGCTCGCGCAGACCCAGCATCCCGAGGCGCATCCCCTCTAGCTCTGCCATCCAGTCTGCACGCAGCGTGTCATCGGTGAGAATCATCGTGACCAGTCGCGCGCCATGGTCGGGCGGAAAGGAATAGTTCTGCCGGTTGAGATAGGCGAGCGTACCTTGCGCGTTCTTCTGCGCCCCGGCAGCGGGCGTCACGGCAATCAAAAGACCTGTGCGCTCGCGGTAGATGCCGAAGTTCTTGGAGCAACTGGCGGCGATCAGGGTTTCCGGGCAGGTCGAGGCGATCAGGCGAGTGCCAAGCGCGTCCTCTTGCAACCCGTCGCCAAAGCCCTGATAGGCGATGTCGATCATCGGTGTCGCGCCCTTGGCGATCAGCAACTCTGCCACGGCCTTCCATTCGGGCAGGGTCAGATTCGCGCCGGTCGGATTGTGACAGCAGCCGTGCAGCAGCACCACGTCACCCGGCTTGACCCCGTCCAGATCCGCCATCATGCCGTCAAAGTCCACCGCGCGGCTCTCTTCGTCAAAGTAGCGGTAGGGTTTGAACGGGATGCCCATATGCTTGAGGATCGACAGATGGTTCGGCCAAGTCGGATCAGACACCCACAGCGTCGCATCGGGCGAGGACATCTGGATCAGATCAAACGCCTGCCGCACCGCGCCTGTTCCACCGGGGGTGGCGGCAAAGGCCAGACGATCACGTGCGACCGCATCGCCAAGGATCAGATCGCACATGGCATGACCAAAGGCGGGATCCCCGGCCAGCCCGGTATAGGCCTTGGTGGTTTCCGTCTGCCATAGCTGTTGTTCGGCCAGTTTGATGGCATGGGGGACGGGTGTGATGCCCTCGGCATTGCGGAAAACGCCCACACCAAGGTCGACCTTATCCGTGCGTGGATCGGCCTTATACATCTCCATCAGCATCAGGATCTTGTCTTGCGGCTGGGCGATCAGATCTTCGAGCATATCAGGCGTCCCCAGTTGCGACCTTCAGGTCGTCATACATGCCCCATTCGGCCCAAGAGCCGTCATAAAGCGAATAATTGCTGTGACCTATGCGTTCCAGTGCGAGGCTGACAATTGCGGCTGTCACGCCAGAGCCGCAGGTGGTGATGATCGGCTTGCCCAGATCGACCTTGGCCGCGTCAAAGACAGCGCGCAAAGCGTCCGGGTCTTTCATCGTGCCGTCATCTTTGAGCAAGGTGCGGTAGTGAACATTCTTGGACCCCGGAATATGGCCAGAGCGCAGGCCTTTGCGAGGTTCAGGCGCCTCGCCGCGAAAACGGTCGGGCGCGCGGGCGTCAAGGATTTCGTAATCGCCCAGCTTCGATGCGGCGGCCACCTGTGTCACGTCGCGCACCAGATGGTTCTGGCGGCTGACGGTGATGTGACGGTCGCGCATCATCGGCGGCATGTCCTCTGTCTCGCGTCCTTCGGCCAGCCATTTGGGAAATCCACCGTCCAGCACTGCGATATCGGTCTTGCCCATCAGGCGAAACAGCCACCAGACCCGCGCGGCAGAAAACAGGCCCGCGCCGTCGTAGACGACCACCTGATGTCCGTCCCCGATGCCCATGGCGCGCATCCGGCTGATGAATTTTTCCGGCGAAGGCGCCATGTGCGGCATGTCAGAGCGCGCGTCGCTGATCTCGTCGATGTCAAAAAACCGGGCACCCGGAATATGTGCGGCGTCGTATTCGCCCTTACCGTCGCGTTTCATGTCGGCGAGGTAATAGGACGCATCCAGAACGCGCAGATCCGGGTCGGAAAGATGCGACGCCAGCCAGTCTGTGGACACAAGTGTCTTTGGGTCATTCATGGCTGTTGTCACTCCGCGAAATATGCGCCTCACTGCCGTGGCAAAGTGCGGCGTGCTGCACCAAAATGCCTACAGGCGGCTTTTACAGCATCCACCCGGTAAACGCAGGCAGATTTAGCGGCGCAAGACGGTGCTGACAAGAGCCGACGGCCAGCGCAGGGACCCAAAGCAGCCCGGAAAATAACTCAATCACCTGCTGATTGCCCTTTGCTGATAGCAAAAACGCGAAAAGTGATGCTTGGTGGTTCAAATTTTCCTGAAACGCTGTTGCGGCCGTCGGCATTAAGCTTGGACTATTTTCCGATCGCGTTTTTCACAACACCGACAATCGCAAGAAGCACGCCGCCGCCGACACCGCCGGAGGCCAGTTGGCCAATGATAGAGCCGATATCAAGTCCGCCCGCCGCCGCGCCGCCTGCGCCCAGCATCCCGAGGATTTGACCACCGATACCGCCACCGACGATTCCGGCAAGCGAGTTGCCCAGCGTTCCAAGGTTCAGATTTTTCATAACGCCACCAGCGACGTTACCGCCTACAGCGCCTGCGACCAGACTAATAATTAATTCCATGACCCCTCCAAGGTACACCCAACAGTTCTTAACTGCCTTGCAACCCTTAAGATGTGTCAGATTCCAGACAATGTGTATTTTTGCCGGGAATTCCCCGTAAATGCACAGCGCATTGGGAATGGAGCAGACTATTGGTCGGCTTTGATCCGGCCGACAGCGCTATACATGACCAGAGACAGGAACCCGCCCAAGACGCCAAACAACAGATGCGTCAGCACCACGCCGAGGTAAACAGAGGTTGTAAGGTCTGTCAGGGTGTTCACAACTGCCGGAAAGGCGTGGTTCAGGGCTTCTCCGCTGATGGCCCCAGCCAGCGCGCCCAGAAAAATCTGGTTCCATACCTGAATATGGCTGGCGCGTATTAGGAATTCACGCGCCATATGCGCCCCGTAGGCACCCGCGATCGCACTGATAACAAAAATCATAACTCTCTCCTGAGTGATCTCATAAGTCTGCTCGAACTCGTTAAGCTGCCGCAACCGATAGATTCGAGCGCGGTGATAATTGCACGCTCAGATGGTATATGACGCATTTTTGGGCGCCTTGCGAGGGGGAATGGTAGATATTAGGCGGTTATTCGCCTCTGCGCAGCAGTCGTTGCTTTTGTCGGCCCCAGTCGCGTTTCGCCTCTGTCTGGCGCTTGTCAGAGACGTTTTTGCCCTTGGCGATCCCGATCTTCAGCTTGGCCATGCCGCGATGGTTGAAATACAAAACCAGCGGCACAAGGGTCATCCCCTTACGCTGTGTGTCGGACCAAAGCCGCGACATTTCCTTGCGCGACACCAGCAATTTGCGCCGACGCTTTTCAAAATGGTTAAAGGTGCGCGCCTTGTCGTAGGGGGCGATATAGCTGTTGATCAGCCAAAGCTCGCCATTCTCGACCGCAGCATAGCTTTCGGCGATGTTGGATTGCCCTTCGCGCAGAGATTTGACCTCTGACCCTTCCAGCACGATACCGCATTCCAGATCGTCCAGAATGGAATAATCATACCGGGCACGCCTGTTCTCGGCGCAAATGTTGTAGTTGGGGTCTGATTTTTTCTGTGCCATGACGACTGGGACATAAGGCTTGGCGACGCAGGCGTCTAGTGTGCGAAATCAAATAACCTATGCGTCGATCACCAGAAATGTCCCGGAAAAGGGCGTGACCTCGTCGATCTTGGGCGCTTGCCAGATCTGGTTCATGAAATCGAACATCTTGCGGGTGACGTCGATCTTGTAGGTCGGCCCCTTGTCAGCATTGCGCCTCTGAACACGCCCCCAACGGGTGTCGGTATCCACATCGAGGTAGTGAAGATGCACCTGCGCGCCGATGTCCTGCGCCCATTCATAGAAAATACCGCGTTCTTTTTGGTCGGTGAACCCGCAGTCAAAGATCACGGGCACGCCCGCATCCAGCACCTGTTCGGCGGTGTCGCGCATCTGGGCACAACTGCGCTGCACCCTCTCGTAGAACCAGTCGAAATCAGACGAAGGATCGCGATCCATAAAGAACAGCCGCGCGTTCCAGTCGTCGATGGAAAAGCGCACGCCCTTCAAATCGAGGCGCAATTGTTCGGAATACGTTGATTTGCCTGCGCCCGTCAGGCCACAGATCATATGGACAGGTCTTGGCATGGTGCCCTCCTGTTTGCGTGAATGAAAGCCCCCGCCGATGTGCGCAGGCTCGTCAAAGCCTTAAGCGTTCAGCAGACCCGCATGAATCATCGCGCTGCGAATTGCCTCTTTGGTGCTGTCCAGTGGTTCTGTCAGGGGCAGACGCACGCTGAAGTCAATCTTGCCCAGCAGGGACAGACCGTATTTCACGCCCACAACACCCGGCTCTGTAAAGATCGCCTTGTGCAGCGGCATCAGGCGGTCCTGAATCTCCAGCGCCTTGGCATAATCCCCTGCTGCACATGCGGCCTGAAGCTGCGAACACAGTGCTGGCGCGACGTTTGCCGTCACAGAGATACACCCGACCCCGCCTTGGGCATTATAGCCATGTGCGGTTGGATCTTCGGCAGACAGTTGGATGAAATCCTTGCCACAGGTGATCCGCTGCATCGAGGCGCGCCCCACATCGCCCGTCGCATCCTTGACGCCAATGATCCGGGGCAGCTTTGCCAATTCGCCCATGGTGTCCGGGGTCATGTCGATCACCGACCGCGACGGGATGTTATAGATGATGATGGGCAGATTGCAGGCGTCATGGATCGCGGTGAAATGTGCGATCAGGCCACGTTGCGTGGGCTTGTTGTAATAGGGCGTGACCACCAGAATAGCATCGGCCCCGGCCTTTTCGGCGTGCTGAGCAAGGCGAATGGACTCTGACGTGCTGTTGGATCCGGCCCCGGCAACCACAGGCTTGCGCCCGGCCACGGTCTTGACCACGAATTCGACAACTTCGTCATGCTCATCATGGCTGACGGTGGCACTTTCGCCCGTCGTGCCCATCGGCACAAAACCGTCGGTTCCGCATTCGATATGCCATTCGATCAACTGCTTGAGCGAGGCGAGATCCAGTTTGCCGTCTTTGAACGGCGTCACCAGGGCTGGTAGGGACCCTTTGATCATGATGCGCTCCTCTCGTTTTATGCGTGCGGTGTCCGCCACGCGCTTGATTTTGGGCGGACGTTAGCCGGTTGTGGAATAATGCCAAGTTTGTGTGTTTGCACTTAGGCCTTCGCCCGCTACCTTGTGGCGCGCAATGCGTCAAGGACGATAATGAGATGAAGCGGCTACGAAACATCACCTTTGCACTTGGACTTGTGGCGCTGGCGTTGCCTGCGCTGGCGCAATCCATGCGTCCCGTGCCCCGTCCCACCACGGCTGAGGAACCCGCTGTGCCCGCCGTTCCCGAGGCGGAAACAGCCGTTGAAACCAGCGATAGCCTTGCACCCTTGGTTGCAACCCTTGCGCCGATGCCCTTTCCCGAAGGTTTGATGACGGGGCGCGAGATCCGGCTGGCGCTTGCCCTTGGGGCTGCGGGCGACTGGGCAGAGGCGGCCAAGGTTGCCGTGGCCTCTGGCCCCGTTGCGGTGGACATCATCGAGTGGCAGCGGTTGCGCAGTGGAAAGGGCGATTTTGCCGACTACCGCGCCTTTTTGGCCCGCAATGACGACTGGCCGGGTCTGGACCTGCTGCGCGCACGCGGCGAGGCGTCAATTCCGCAGGCCGCCGCCGCCGCGCATGTGCTGGAATATTTCGCCAAACAGCCCCCGCAGACGGCGCAGGGTGCATTGCGTCTTGCGACGGCTCATATGACCAACGGCGCGCCGGACAAAGCGCAAGAGGCGGTGATTGCGGGTTGGACAACGCTCAAGATGTCTCCGGGCGACGAGACAGATTTTCTGGCCGCTCATGGCGAGGTTTTGAAATCCCACCACGCCACGCGGCTGGATCATTTGTTGTGGCAAAACCATACCGCCGAGGCCAAACGGATGTTGGCGCTGGTTGATAAAGACTGGCAGGCGCTGGCCACTGCGCGACTGGCGCTTATGCAGGGCAGTTCCAACGTGGATGCGTTGATCAAGGCGGTGCCTGCCGCCTTGGCTGGCGACGGCGGACTTGCCCATGACCGGATGCAATGGCAGATCAAAAAGCGCCGCCGGGACAATGCCGGTGATATGATCCTTGCCAGCAGCACCAGCGCCGATGCGCTGGGCCAGCCAGAGGAATGGGCGAACTGGCGGCGCGTTCTGGCGCGTCAGGCGATGCGGGACGGTGACGGAAAACGGGCCTATGATCTGGCCAGTCATCACTACCTTGAACCGGGCTCGAACTTTGCTGATCTGGAATGGCTTTCGGGGTATCTGGCGCTGCGGTATTTGAAAGATCCTGAACTGGCTCTGTCGCATTTCCAACGTTTCCGCAGTTCGGTCTTTACGCCGATCTCTCTGGGCCGTGCCGGGTATTGGGAAGGGCGGGCGCTGGACGAGATGAAAGATCAAGAGGCCGCGCTGGCCGCCTACAGGGATGCGGCGCAGTATCAGACCGCGTTCTACGGCTTGCTGGCCGCTGAAAAGGCGGGCGTGCCGATGGACCCGATGTTGACCGGGGCCTCGGAACTGACCCCTTGGGAAGACACCGCCTTTGCGAAGACATCCGTGTTCCGCGCAGCACAGCTGTTTGCCGACGCGGGTCAGCTTTGGGAAACTGGTCGCTTCCTGAGCCATCTGGCCGAAACCGTTGCCCCCGAAGAACGCCTGCCGCTGTCCGATTATGCGCTGAGCCACGGCGACGGCTATCTTGCGGTGCGCGTTGGAAAACAGATCGCGCAAACCGGCGATGTCACGCCGCGCGCCTATTATCCGGTGACCGATCTGGGGCCAGACGAGTTGCCCGTGACCAAGGCGCTTGCCCTGTCGATTGCGCGACGCGAAAGCGAGTTCAACAAAGGCGCGGTCAGCCATGCCGGGGCGCGGGGCCTGATGCAATTGATGCCTGCAACGGCCAAGTCGATGGCGGGCAAGATGGGCATGCCCTATAGCCTTGCGCGCCTGACCTCTGATGGCACCTATAACGCCACGCTTGGCAGTGCTTATCTGGCGCTGTTGATCGAGGAATTCGGTGAAAACTACGTTCTGGTGTCGGTCGGCTACAACGCCGGACCCAGCCGGGCGCGCAGCTGGATCGAAGATCGCGGAGATCCGCGTGATCCCAATGTGGACGTGATCGACTGGATCGAACATATCCCGTTCCGTGAGACCCGAAACTATGTGATGCGCGTAACCGAAAGCATCCCGGTGTATCGCGCGCGGCTCAGCGGGTCTGTGGTGCCGATCACTCTGTCAAAGGATCTGCAAGCCAAATAGCCTTTATGCCTTGGCTTGCCGTTCCCGCCATAGGGTAAACAGGCCCGCGCTGACGATGATTGCGGCCCCGACCATCACATGCGTGTCGAGTGTTTCGCCAAAGACCACCAGCCCGACCGCGCCCGCAAAAGCGACCTGAAGATAGGCAAAGGGCTGCACCGCGCTGGCCTCTGCCACGTCATAGCATTTGATCAGAGTGTAATGCCCCAGCGCGCCTGTCACGCAAAGCACACTCATCCACGCCCAATCCGGCCCTGTCATCGGCTGCCAGAACCAGATGCCTACGCCGGTCATGGCAATCGCTCCCACGGTCCCGGTCCAGAAAAAGCTGGTATAAGGCCCGTCCTTGCGCGCTGCATAGCGGGTCAGCAGCGCGTAAAGCGCGAACATGCTGGCAGAGGCCAAAGGGATCAGCGCCAGAGGCGAAAATACGCCATATCCCGGCTGAATGATGATCAGCACCCCGACAAAGCCGATCCCGATGGCAACCCAGCGACGCCATCCCACCTTTTCCCCCAGAACAGGCCCGGACAGCGCCGCAACGATCAGCGGATACCCGGCAAAGACCGCATGGCTTTCGACCAGACCCAGCAGGGTGAAGGCCAGCACCATGATGCAGATCTCTGCGGCCAGCAGCAGCCCGCGCGCTGCCTGCAACACAGGCTGCGTGGTGGCGGCCGCCGCACGCAGCCCCCCGGCCTTGCGGGCGGAAACGGTCAGCACAAAGAGGGCAAAGAACCAATAGCGGACCATCACCACCATCATCACGTTGTATTCGCCTGCGAGGTGACGGGAAATGCCATCCTGCGCCGCAAAGATGATCGTGGTAAAGACCATCAAACCGATGCCAAGGCGCAGGTTCTGAACGCTCATGCGAGGACTCCGGTAGACATGTGACGTTTGCGCCCGAAACCGGGCTGACGCACCACCTCAAAGCCTGCGGTTTGCAACCTGCGGCGCACATCCCCCGCGGCGGTATAGGTGGCGAACGTGCCCCTGGGCGCGGTGTGTGCGGCGACCGCCTGCATCAGGGGCTCCTCCCACAGTTCGGGGTTCTGAGCGGGGGCAAAACCATCAAGAAACCATGCGTCAGCCTTGTGGGGCCACTGCGGGACAGTCTGGCGGGCATCGCCCAGAATGATCTCTGCGATCACATCGCCGGTCTCGATCTGGGTCTCTCCGGCGCTGAACGCATCAAGGATTGGCGGGGCCACTTTGCTGACCTCTGGAAACACTGCCAAGGCTTTGGCCATATCTTCGGCCTGCATGGGAAACGCCTCGAAGCTGGTGAATCGAAGTGGCCCATCCTGTCTGCTGTCCTGCCACGCCAGCAGCGCAACCATCAGCCCAAGCCCGGTGCCAAAGCCGAGCTCTGCGATGTGAAACCCCGGTGCAAAGCGCGCGGGCAGGCCGTTCCCGCCCAGATAGACATAGCGGGTTTCGGCCAGTCCGTCGTGCATCGAGAAATAGGGATCGTTGAAGCGCACAGAGACCGGCAAGTCACCGTCGCGCCATTCGATTTCTGCATGCTGGTTCTTGAGCATAGGCTGGCCTAGAAGGTCCGTATCAAAGCGGGACAATGGGCAAGGAGCGTGGATTTGGCAACTCTCGATGTGACGGTGATGGGGGCGGGAATTTTTGGCCTGTCGTGTGCCTATTCCTGCGCGCGGCGCGGGGCAAGGGTGCGCGTGATTGATCCCCATGGCATTGGCGCCGGATCATCGGGCGGGATCGTCGGCGCGTTGGCCCCGCACACGCCCGAGAACTGGAACGACAAGAAAGAGTTCCAGTTTCAAAGCCTGCTTATGGCGCAGGCGTTCTGGGATGGGGTGGACGCGCTCTCGGGTCAGTCCTCTGGATATGGTCGCCTCGGTCGGCTGCAATCCGTCGCGGATGAGCGCGCGTTACAGCTTGCCCATGTTCGCG
Source organism: uncultured Rhodobacter sp. (assembly GCA_937901435.1). The sequence goes on from CALGTJ010000792.1 coordinate 52,935, forward strand.
TTGCTGGCGCGGCTGATCTTTGGCGCGGGCAGGCGACGTGGAATGTAATCGAGGCTGGCACAGACTGGGCCCCGCATAGCGCGACGGGTTATCTCATCCACGACACATTGTCTGCGCGTCTGCATCCCAAACAAGCCTGCGATAGCCTCGCTGCCGCCCTGCGCACCATGGGCGTCGAGATCGTCATTGGCGATGCTGCGCAAGAAGGTCTGGTGCTATGGGCAACCGGTGTCGCGGGGCTAGTGGCGCTGTCGCAGGGACGCCCTCGCATCGCGGGCAATGGTGTAAAGGGACAGGCGATCTTGTTGCGCCATGACGCCGGAGAGGTGCCGCAGCTTTATACAGATGCGCTGCATATCATCCCCCATCAGGACGGAACCGTCGCCATCGGTTCGACCAGTGAACGCGATTATATCAGCGGTACCGACACGGACGTGCAGCTTGACGAGATCCACCGACGCGCTTTGACGATCTGCCCAGGGCTTGCCGATGCGCCTGTGATTGCGCGCTGGGCCGGGGTGCGCCCTCGTGCGCGCTCTCGTGCTCCGATGCTGGGCGGATGGCCAGACCGCAGCGGTCATTTTATCGCCAATGGCGGGTTCAAGATCGGCTTTGGCATGGCACCGAAAGTGGCAGAGGTCATGGCGGATCTGATGCTGTCCGACACGGACCAGATTCCGGACGATTTTCGGGTCGAGGCCTCTCTTTAGCCTTGCTTGATTGCCTGCCGCAAAGGGTCTAGCACTTGTCTCACAACCCACGGCCACGCACAGGAGCATAACATGGATATTATCCCGCTGACCGGAGGGCTGGGGGCCGAGATTTTCGGCGCGAACCTGAAAGTTCCAGACCAATTTCCGGCAATAAAACAAGCCTTTACCCAGTATTCTGTCGTTACGCTGCGCGCCCAAACCTTGACGCCTGACGATCACCTGACCTTTGCCCGCCGCTGGGGCGAGATCAATGTGAACAGGTTTTTCAAGGCGCTCGACAGCCATCCAGAGGTGGCCATCGTTTTGAAAGAGGCGGATCAGACGGGTGCGATTGGTGAGGAATGGCACACCGATCACGCCTATGATCAGGTGCCCGCCATGGGCTCGATCCTGCACGCGATCCAGACCCCGCCCTATGGTGGCGACACAGTGTTTTGTTCGATGGGTGCGGCCTATGACGCGCTGTCCGATCGGTTCAGGGCGATGTTGAATGGGCTTTATGCCTGGCATTCGTCGCGGCATGTGTTCGGGACCAGTCAGGCCGACACCGATGCCTCGAAAACCGGGCGGATCAGCAATGCGGACAAGGCCACGCAGGATGCTTTGCATCCGGTTGTCATCACCCATCCCTTGTCCGGTCGAAAGGGGCTGTTCGTGAACCCGCAGTTCACCACCCGGATAGACGGGCTGTCCAAGCCGGAGTCGGACGCGATCCTGACCATGCTCTATACCCATTGCCAAAAGCCAGAGTTCCAATGCCGTGTCAGATGGCAGACAGGTGATGTGACCATGTGGGACAATCGCGCTACCTGGCATAAGGCGATCAATGACTACCATGGCCACAGGCGGTACATGCACCGCGTTACGGTCGAGGGATCTCCGTTGGAGATTGCGTAACGCCCAGCTTCCCACCTGCTCCGTCGCCCAACCTCACAAGACATCAGGACATTTCCCTTGCCACAGATAAGCTCTCTTGATCATCTGGTCCTGACTGTCGCGGATCAGGATGCCACTGTCACGTTTTATGAGGGCGTTCTGGGCATGACGTCAGACGTGTTTTATCCAGTGGATGGCACGCGGCGGATTGCCCTGATGTTCGGGGCACAAAAGATCAACCTGCATCAGGCGGGGGCCGAGTTCGAGCCGAAGGCAAAGACCCCGCTGCCCGGATCCGCAGATCTGTGTTTCCTGTCGCAGACACCTCTGTCGGATTGGCAGGCGCACCTGCGTGCGCAGGATGTGCCTGTTCTGCTCGGGCCGGTGCCGCGCATCGGGGCCACCGGGCCTTTGACCTCGATCTACCTTCGTGACCCCGATGGCAACCTGATCGAGATTTCCAACCGTGTTTGACCTCTTTCCCGTGACCCTCGGCGTCTGGACCTTTTGCGCTGTCGCGATGTTTTTTGGTGCGATTGTTCAACGACTTGCCGGGCAGGGGTTTGGCCTGATCGCAACCCCGATGCTGGCCTTGGTTGCGCCACAGCTTTTGCCGGCCTCGATCTTGTTGGTGGGGCTGGTCATCGGTTTTGCCTCTGCCTCGATCGAGATGTCGGCGGTGGCCAAAGATGAACTGCCTGCCGGGTTTGCGGGGCGGGCGCTGGGCGCGGTGATTGCCGTCTGGATCGCCACGCATATAGCGCAGACCGGGGGGCTGGCGTATCTGATCGCGGGGATGGTTTACCTTGGGATTGTCTTGTCGGTTCTGGGCCTTCGCGTTGCCATCCGCCCCATGACCTTGTTCGTCGCGGGGGTCGGTGGCGGGATTATGGGCACGCTGACTGCGGTTGGCGCGCCGCCCATGGCGCTGCTGTATCAGCACGAGGAACAGCGCCGCTCTGCCGCCATGCAGAACATCTTTTTCGCCTTCGGCATGATCGTTTCGCTTGGGGCGCTGGGCGCGGTTGGGCTGATCACGCGACAGCATCTGGTCTTTGCGGTCAGCCTGCTGCCGGTGGTCATTGTCGCGCTTTATGTGGCGCAGCCCTTGGCGAAACATGTGGCCAAGTCACAGATCCGGCCCTATGCGCTGGCCTTGGCCGGGATCGCCGCGACGATCCTGTTGCTCAAGCAGATTTTATAGCTGCACGCAGTTGGGTCATCAGCTCTGTCACCGCCTTGGTATAGACCTCGCTGTTCAGCCGTCCGTCGTCGTCAAACTCATTTTGTGACCCAGCCACCAGAATGGCAGGTCCGGCAATCAGATGGGCGCGAAACGGGGCCATCGCATGACGCATGGTGTGATAGGACGTCTCGCCCCCCGCGCGTCCTCCAGCGGCGCACATCAGGGCCAAGGGTTTGTCCCGCCAGACGCCACCTGGCACGCGGCTGACCCAGTCCAGCGCATTCTTGAGCACGCCAGAGATCATCTTGTTATACTCAGGCCCAGAGATCACCACGGCATCCGCCGCTGAAATCTGATCGGCAAGAGTCTGAACTGCGGTCGGAATGCCCTCTGCCTGTTCCAGATCGCCGTCATAGAGGGGCAGGTGCAGATTGGCTTCGGTGAAATCGCTGTCGCCAAACAGGCGCGCGGCCTCACGCATCAGCTTGCGGTTTGTCGACCCGCTACGCAGAGCGCCGGAAACGCCAAGAAGTTTTGGATGTGTCATATGTCTTTCCTGTCCAGTTCATTGGCAGATAATCCAGATCGCGTGCATTGCAAACGCTTGCTGTTCGGCTTTGGCCGTGAAACGCTGTGGTATCACGAAAACGGAGAGTGAAAGATGCAGCGCCACGGTGGTCAAATTCTGGTAGATCAGTTGAAACTGCACGGTGTGCGCCGTGTGTTTTCCGTACCGGGCGAAAGCTTTCTTGCGGCGCTTGACGGACTTTACGAGAGCGGGATCGAAAATATCGTCTGCCGTCAGGAAGGCGGGGCGACCATGATGGCCGAGGCCCATGGCAAGATGACAGGCCAGCCCGGCGTGTGTTTTGTGACCCGTGGACCGGGGGCCAGCAATGCCTCTGCCGGGATCCACATCGCCAAGCAGGATTCCACACCTCTGGTGTTGTTCGTGGGTCAGATCGCGCGTGGTCACCGCGACCGCGAGGCGTTTCAAGAGGTCGATTACCGCGCTTTTTTTGGGCCACTGGCCAAATGGGTGACCGAGGTCGATCAGACAGAACGCCTGCCCGAGTACATCAACCGCGCCTTTCACGTCGCCACGTCCGGGCGTCCCGGTCCGGTGGTGCTGGCGCTGCCAGAGGATATGCTGTCCGCGCTCAGTGATGTGTCAGAGCTTGCGCCCTCTGCACCTGTGCTGGGGAATGTGGCGACCGGTGATATCGACGCCATTGTCAGCCACTTGAAAGGTGCAAAAAACCCGCTGATTATGGTGGGCGGGTCCAGTTGGTCGATGCAGGCGGCGCAGGATTTGCAACACTTTGCCGAGGCCAATCATTTGCCTGTCACAGTGACCTTCCGCCGTCAGGACATGATGGACAACAGATCGCCCAGCTACATCGGCGACAGCGGCGTTGGCGTGAACCCCAAACTGGCCGGGCGGTTGAAACAGGTGGATCGCCTGCTGGTGCTTGGCGCGCGTCTGGGGGATACGTCGACTGGGGGCTATGAATTGCTGGACCCCGCCAATCCGGGCGTGTCGATCTGCCATGTCTATCCCGATCCTGATCTGCCCGGCAGCGTTTATCGTACAGACGTCACAGTCACCGCGCGCGTGACGGATGTGGTGCGCGACCTGGCAAAACTGCCCGCCATTGGCGACTGGTCCGGTGTCACGTCACAGGCGCGCGGTGAATATGAGGCATGGCGTCAGCCCAAGGAAACACCCGGTGCCGTCAAGCTGGAACAGGTGATGCTCTGGCTCAGCGACAACCTGCCCGATGACGCGATTGTCACCAATGGCGCTGGCAATTACGCCGCCTTTCTGCACCGCTACATGCAGTTCCGCCAATATGGCACACAGCTTGCCCCGACGTCCGGGTCGATGGGCTATGGCTTTCCTGCGGCGGTGGCAGCGGCGGTCGAGCATCGCAATCGCACGGTTGTTTGCGTCGCAGGCGACGGCTGTTTTCAGATGACCCTGAACGAGATGTCCACAGCCGCGCAATATGGGGCCAAGCTGGTCGTGATTGTCTGTAACAACGGGCGCTACGGGACGATCCGGATGCATCAGGAAAAATTCTACCCCTCACGGGTCAGCGGCACCGATCTGGCAAACCCGGATTTCGCCGCCTTGGGGCGTGCTTATGGCGGCGTGGGCGAAGTGGTCGAAGACGGCGCGGATTTCCCAGCCGCATTTGCACGCGCACAGGCCGCGCCGGGTCTGGCGGTGATCGAACTTAAGCTGGATCCAGAGATGCTATCGACGGGGCAGACTGTCAGTGAGGTGCGCGGCTCTTAACCTGTTTGCTTGGGTAAAAACGCCTCTATCGCCGCCGAGGCGATGACGATGGTGTCGGTGCCCGGACCCGCGACGTTTAACCCGCCATGCACAGCAGTGACGGTCGCGCGACCACGGGGCAGTGTGGCGGTCAAGGCCTCGGTGTCCACCTTGTCCGGCTCTTGCACGGCGACGGTGACCTGTACCCGCATGTCTGTCGGATCAATCCCAAGCGTCGTGAACATCGGAATTGACGAGTGGCGAAACGCATCCTCGATCGCGCGCTTTGCCGCCTTGGTATAATCCATCCCGTGCAGGTCGTTGCCCATGCCCATTTCGATGATAAACCTCTGATCTGTCATGGTTTTGCCTCTATATCCAGCGCCACGGAAATGGCCACATTGGCAATGATTGTCGGGTTCCCATCGGGGCGCGGCACGTCCAGCCCGCCCTTGGTGACGTTGAAATGGATCTGTCCATAGGGAAAGATATCGACCAGCTTATCGGTCTCGACCCTATCAGGCTGCTGCACACCGATATCGACGGTAATCTGCATCGCCTCTTTGGGCAGGTCAAACAGGTCTGCCAGATTGATCGAGTTGTGCCACAGCGCATCCTGCAAGGCCTTGCGCGCGGCAGAGGTATAATCCAGCCGTCGCAGGCTGGTGCCCATCCCGAATTCGGTCAGCAATCGTGTCACAGCCATCCGCGCCCCCTAAATTGCGTCGCCTAG
>CALGTJ010000793.1 GCA_937901435.1 uncultured Rhodobacter sp.
TTCAACCTTGCCCGACTTTGAGGTGGCAGGGTCGTCCGAACTTATGGAAGACGGCCTCGAAGACCTTGGCCGTGCCAAGATCGATGTCATTGTGCTTGACCTGGTCGGCGTGGCCAGCCCAACGGCAACGATACGCAATATCCGCCGCAGCATGACCAATGCGCGCATCATCACTTTCTGCCCGGTCCATTCGTCAAACTTTGCAGTTGATGCTCTGGATGCTGGCGCTGCCGGGATCATGACCCATTCGTGCCTGCCCGCGGAATTGAAGATCGCCATGGGTCGGGTCATGCAGGGCGACAATTATATCCAGCCCGATATCGGCATGGAAATCTTCCGCGAATTGCGAGCCAAGGACACCCGGCGTTCCGAGGTGGACCGTCTGCGTCTAACAGTGCGCGAGGAACAGGTGATCAACCACCTGATGCAGGGCAAGACCAATCGCCAGATTGGAGAATGCCTGTCGATCAGTGAAAAGACCGTCAAACATCATATCGGTGTTCTCAAAGGCAAATTTTGCGCTGCAAATCGGCTGGAAATCGTCGTGCACGCACAACGGTTGGCGCTGTGAACGAGGATAAGGGTTAGCCATTGGCTTTAGCCAGGGCGCTCGTTGATCTATGATCTTTGATTACCCTGGGGCCATCTCTTTTCCGGACACTCGCCTTAAGGGCGTGGGAATTCTTCGCTATTGTTTTTCTCTGACCTACTGGCCAGATTTTGGGCCGGATACCTCGGTCATCCCGGACGGGCTTACTGTTCTGACGCTCTTTGCTGAGATTTTGGGGCAGGTCCTTGTGCCGCCGATCCACCGAAGCGCGGCGCCTTTCTTGAAATTTCGGAACGAAACTGCGCTCAGGACCTGTCTGATCAGGACAGGTCTTCGCTCGTCTGCCCCGCCTGAACGGGGTCGTCACAGGCATGACGAGACGGATCACCAAGTCCATGTCAAACAAACTGGCACACCGCATTGAGTGGCAAACCAAGGCCACGACAGGCCCGGGGTCCATCTACGCATTTTAGTCCAAACCGGCGCGCACGATGGACACAATCTTTGATTTCTGCTAGCGCTCAACCCATCGGGTATGACGACGAGAAAAGATCCATGGGGCAAGACGCAGCCAAAAAAATCCTGGTGGTCGATGACGACGCCACCAATCGGCTCGTCGTGCGGGTGCTGATGGAGCGCCGTGGATACATCGTGATCGAGGCCCCAAGCGGCCAGGAAGCGTTGGACATCCCTGACCTCGATGGCTGTGACATCATCTTGATGGATTTGAGCATGCCGCGCATGGACGGATTCGAAACGACCAAACGCATGCGCGAGGAAAACAAGATCTCGCAGTCCACGCCGATCTTTGCTCTGACCGCACATAACGCACGGCAAAATATGGAACTGTGCCTCGATTCAGGCATGAACGGCATCTTGACCAAGCCGTTTGATTCTCATCGGGCGGACCAGCTGCTATCCCTTATCAGCAGCTCCACCGGCGACTTGCCCGCCTGAAGCACGACTGTCTCGCGGACAACCTCGCGCCAGGGCTGGAAACGACCAAGGTAACCCTGCCCTACCCTGCCATCCTACAAACGAATCGCCCTATCAGGCTGAAGCGGAAGTCGTGAAGCAGCACCGAGTGGCCGTTGCCGTCAGGCTCAGCTCACGTCCCAATCGTCTTCGTCGCGCACTGTCCCGATCGAGTGCCATCCTGCGCAGGCTCGGGCAACCTTGGTGTCGCCCCAGGTGCGAAACACAATGGAAAAGCCGGTTTCGCTGATGTCCTTTGCCTCGACATGCATGCGGGCATTCGCGTCTTTGGCAAGGTCCCACATAGTCAGGGCAACGGACACGACCGGCGGTTCGACGTAGGCCCGCGAGAATGACACCCGCGACACAGTTTCGCGCGAACCCTCGCCCGTCCACATGATGCCTCCATGTTCAAAGTCGGAAAATAGCAGGACTTCGCCCTGATCCACTCCAAAACTTTGTCCTCGTATCATCTTCATTCTTGATCCTGCCAATAGTGGTGGGACAACTGATCCGGCTTTATCCAAAACGCCCCCGGGCTAAGGAGCCGTCCGCTAGAAGCGGCTTTGCTCAAAGAGGTTGAAATCGCCTATTCCCCGTCAACTGTCTGCGCCTGCTTGCAATAGAGACGCGCTTTTCAAATGCTCAGGTCACCCAAGCGTTTCTCTTGCCTGAAAGCCGGGCCGGCATGGCCCAGAAATTCCAATCCTGTCTTTAGTTGTTCCATCCCTGATGATCACATAGACCCTCGCCGATCTGCACTTTTCAT
>CALGTJ010000794.1 GCA_937901435.1 uncultured Rhodobacter sp.
TACGCTACCGCCGCCATCACACACCCTCGCCTCGATGAATAATCCGGGTTAAGGGTTGAGAGCCCCGAAACTGTGGGGTAGCTGTATCGCCCTGACAGAAAGCATAGCTATCCACATTGCGTCCAAGGAAGCCAAGACGATGTCTCAGGAAAATAGAAAAAGTGCGCTTGTGCAAATGTATCCCAATCCAGAGGCACAGGAAAAAGAGCGCAAGACGTTCATCTGCATTGGCGTCCCGCGTGGGGGCACCAGTGCTGTGGGCGGGCTGATGCAACGGCTTGGCATTTTCATGGGTGACGATCTGCCAAACAACTACGAAGACCCGGAGTTCATTCAAAAGACCCCCGCCTACATGAAAGAGGTGATCAAGAAACGCACAGAAGACCATGCGTTATGGGGCTGGAAATTTCCTGCTGCAGCCAATTACCTTGAACTTCTGTTGCCTCATATCGAGAACCCGCATCTCGTCATTGTGTTTCGCGACCTCGTCGCCACGATGAAGGCCCATGTGCGCTGGCACAACCGAACCCAACTGTTCGCCGCCCATGAGATCATCCTGCAACAGCAGAAGAACTGGTTTCTGGTGGAACGCTGGCAAGTGCCGACCGCGCTGGTCTCTTATGAAAAAGCGGTCCTTGCCCCCAATCTTTTCACTCATGAAATGGCGAATTTTCTGGGCATGCCGCACCCGGACGAAGAACATCAGAAAGAGATTGCAGAGTTTCTGACCCCCGGTCGCTATAAATAGGTCACCGGCACCAAACAGATCCTAAATCTCCCTATAGAGACGATATCAGCGCCAGAAACGCCTTGGCCTGATCGTCATAATCGGCCACAGGATGCGGGGCCGGATAGGCCTCGGCTGTGTCCAGAACCTGCATTACCTTGGCGCGCAGGCGCTCTGGTCCATCCCCGATCTGCAACATCTCGCCCCGATCCGCACCGGCCCATTCCGCCGTCCCACCACTGTCGGTCTGGATCACCCTGATCCCCCGCGCCACGGCCTCGCGGATACTCAGGCCAAAGGTTTCTTTCCACTGCGAGGGAAACAACAGCACATCGATTTTGGCGTAAAACGCATCAATGTCTTTCTGGTCAAAACGCGGATGCACCTGCCAGTCGCCCTGCATATCCTTGAGGCTGGTATTGGCCCACCAGGTCTGATCCAGACTGGCATCCACCAAAAACCCCGCGAAATCATCACGGGGCACAGTCTCAAATGCAGATTTGATCAACGGCCAGCCCTTTATCTGGGACGGCCCCCCCAGAAACCCAAAGACAAGCCGCGGATCGCGCACACGCCGGGCGGCCTGCATCGCGAAAAATGCCGCATCCGGTTTGCGCACCCCATTTTCCCAGACCACGCTGCGATCCTCGGGAAACCCGGACGCCACAGACAGATCCCGCGCGAACTGGCTGGGATAGGTGATCAGATCGACCTGCCCCACCGCCTCTTGCAACAGGGCAAAGCGGGTGCGCGCGCGCCCCATCCGATCGACACAGCCCCGGCAATTCTCGATCCGGATCGGGTTTTGCCCGCAATACTGCCCATTGGGGCGGATCATGAACTGATATTCGCAGAGCCACCAGAAATCATGCACGCTCAGCACCACCGGCACCCCGCGCGCGCGGGCCTGCGCGATGGGGCCGATCCCCAGATCCTGCATACAGTGAATATGCATCAGATCAGGCTCTAAGTCGCCCAAAAGCCCCGATACGATCTCTGTCACATTGGGGTTGCTGTAGCTTTCGGCATAGCTGCGCTCTGGCGGCATGACGATGGCAAAATTCTGAATGCCCTCGACCTCTGTGCGCATCACCGAATAGGGCACAAGATCCGCACGATCCACTGACGAGATCACACTGACCCGACACCCATGCTGCCTGCGCAACGTCCGCGCTACAGCCTCTGCCACGACAGTCGCCCCGCCATAAGACTGGGGCGCGAAAAAGACGTTCATCACCAGAATATGTTTCGGCGCAGCCATAGAGGTCTATCCTTTTTGCACCCAGTCGATGACCGCCTGTTCGACCACGGGTAGGGTGGCGCGGGCTGTCCAGGTGTCAAGCAGGGACTGACGCGCCGCCTGCCCCATTTCACGCACCAGCGCAGGGTCGCGGGCCAGCGTTTCCAGCGCCGCGCGCCAACTGCCCCCTTTCGGGATCACAAAGCCGGTTTTCTGATCGATGACCATCTGCGCCATATCGCTGACCGTGCCAACAATACTGGGCACCGCAACAGCCGCCGCATCAATCACCCGCACGCCGCTTTTGCAGCGATTAAAGGCGTCGTCTGTCAGTGGCATCACCGCGCAGTCAACACTCGAAAGTGTCTCTAAATAAGCCTCATAGGACGAAAACTTGTGGGTTTCGACGCGGGTCCGCAGGGCCTCTGGCAACAGCGTTTCGTCAAAATACCCCATGATCACCAGTTGACGATCCGGGGCGCCGTCCAGAAACCCGATGATATCCTCTGCTATCAGGGCAAAGTCGATCTCGTGGCCCATGGACCCGCTGGCAAAGCCCACCCGAAACGGCGCGCCCGCCTGTCGACCTGCCTTGCTGAGCGCGGCCTCAGAGGCTGAAACAGTCTCTAGGTCGGCGAAATTGCGACGAAAATGCACCGGGCGCGCGGTATAGGCCAGCGTGTGCTCGACCATGCCGGGGGTCGAGACGGTGATCATATCGGCCTGATTCATCGCGCTGAGGTATTTCGGGGCCTCGGACAGGAAATGCGCCTTCATCGACGCAGGCAGCGCCTTCATGTTTTCGTAGGTCTCATAGGCGGACACCGAAAACAGCGGATCGTCCAGATCATAAAGCACCGGCAAACGCAGACGACGCGCCTCGTACAGATACATGGCCGTCTGGGGCGTGTTCTGGGTGCGGTAAAACATCAGATGGGTGGCGTTCTGCATCAGCGAGATCGCGCGCGGCACATCGGCGTAATGCGAAATGTTGTAATCCGCGCCCAGCCCGCCCCAAAGCTCTGACAATTGCGCGACGCGGTATTTACGGCATTGCGGCAGGTACAGATCGCCAATCATCGTAATCCGCCGCCGCGTGGTCAAAAGCGCAGGCGCGGCGCTGACGTGAAAGGCATCCTTGCGGGCGATATCCTGCCAAAAGCTGTCAAGGTAGGTGGCATCCTGCGCAGCCGAAGTCTTGGCCGACCGGCGGATAAACGACAGCCCCCGGCGCAAGGCCGTGCCCCAGCCTTCTTGTTTTATGGTGAAGACAAGCCGGTTTATGGCCGCTCTGCTGAACACTCTGCGAAGGGACATGTACGATGCGATCCTGATCAACCAATGGGGGGGCTTTAGAATGGCCGCTTGTAAAATACCAGTGGTACCTTAAAACGAACCGCCTTGAAACGGGAACCGCGCATGACAGAGCAGGCAGATATGGGCCAGATAGATATGGGCAGCGTTGTGATCTTGCTTGCCACCCATAATGGCGCAGAATTTCTGCGCGCTCAACTGGATAGCTTTACCGCGCAAAGCTATCGGAACTGGCAGGTTTTCGCAGGCGACGACGGATCGACAGATACCAGCCACGAGATCCTGACAGCTTTCGCAGAACAGTCTCTATTAAACGATAATTCTGTCGAAATTGTCGATGGGCCTTGTGCGGGAACCTCGTCGATCCATTTCCTGTCCTTGCTCATCCGCGCGCCCCAAACCCCTTGGCTGGCCTTTTCCGATCAGGACGATGTCTGGCTACCGGACAAGCTGGCCCGCGCGGTGGCTGCTTTGGCCCCTCTGGATCCCACGCGGCCCGCGCTCTATTGCAGCCGCACCTGGGTGACCGATGCAGATCTTGGCAATCCGGTGCTGTCGCGCAACTATACCCGGCCACGGGCGTTTCAAAATGCCCTGCTGCAAAATATAGCTGCCGGCAACACCATCGTGCTGAACCGGGCCGCTGCGGATCTGGCGCGTCGGGCCGCCCCCGCCGCGATGCCTGTGCCCGGCTGTTCCACATCCGATCATCCCACACCCGGCATCCCCGCCCATGACTGGTGGCTTTATCAGCTGATCACAGGGGCCGGAGGGCAGATCATCCATGACGACACGCCGACGCTGTATTACCGCCAGCACGGGCGCAATCAGGTGGGGGCCAACCATGGGTTAGCCGCTGCTGTGGTGCGCACAAAAGCTGTTCTGAACGGGGGATACCTGCGCTGGAACAGTGCCAATATCACCGCGTTAGAGTCTGTTTCTGACCTGCTGACGCCACAAAACCGTGCGCTGCTGCGTGGCTTTGCCGATCTTGGCAAAAAGCCGCTGTTCGCGCGAATCCGCGCCTTTCGCACCCTCGGTCTCTATCGGCAAACCCGCTTTACACAGGCTGCGATCTGGGTGGCTTTGGTGCTGGGGCGTCTCTAAACCCTACTTTAGGGTCTATTTTTTCGGGGCCATATTGGCCTCGTGATGGGCAACGGCCTCTTCGACATCCTCATAAAGAGACAGCTTGCCGTCTTCCAGGACCGCGCCCATATCGCAAAGCTCTTTGACCATCACCATAGAGTGGCTGCAAAACAATGCGCCGGACCGTTCCATCCGATCCATAAAGACCTGACTGCTTTTGGCCCGGAACGACGCATCCCCCACAGAGGTCACCTCGTCGATCAGGTAGAAATCAAAGGGGATCGCCATCGACACCCCAAAGGACAGGCGAGAGCGCATTCCCGAGGAATAGGTGCGGAAGGGCAGGTCGAAATGCTTGCCCAACTCGGCAAAATCCGCGACGTAATCGACCATTTCATCTGTGTCTATGCCATAGATCCGCGCCACGAAACGGGCGTTTTGCGCGCCCGTCAACTCGCCGTGGAAGGATCCGGCAAAGCCCACAGGATAGGAAATGGACCCTGACGACATGATCTGCCCAGAGGTCGGTTCTTCTATGCCCGCGATCATGTTCATCAAGGTGCTCTTGCCAGCCCCGTTGCGCCCCAAAAGGCCGATCACAGCGCCTGTGGGAAACACCGCATTGATATCATCCGCCACTGTTTTCCGACGCCCTCTGAGAAAGAAGGTCTTATTCAACTGGTCCAGAACGATCATTGATCCACAGCCATTTTCACGTGCAACAGTCTCTATTGACGGTCCTTGAGGCTATAGGCCACCAAGGCGGTCACCGCCCATAACAGAAAGGCAAAGAGCGAAATCAGCGACCAGAGCATCAGCCGCTTGGGGTATTCCGCCTCTTCGGCCAGAGTCGGGCGCTGGTGAATGGCCAGATAGCGCGACTGGCGCCGGGCCTCGGATTGAGCGGCGTCATGGGCGACCAATGTGGCCGTATAGGTCTGCTCGGCAAATTCCCGGTCGACCACCAGTGTCTCGTATTGCCCCACCAGCGTTGCAAAGGCCTCTCGCCCCTCGCCGCCTTCCCCGATGCCAAGCTTGCGCTTTTCCTCGCCGATCCGGGCCTCGATCACCGAAACCCGCCGTTCTGACTGGCTGATCCGGGGATCTTCGGCGCGGGTGGTCTGGCGCAGCAGGTCCAATTCGATCAGGGCCCCCGCCAGTTGGGTATGCAACTGGTTCAGCAGACCCGCCTGCCCCTGCACATCGATGCTTGGGTCAACGATCTGGGTGCGGTTGCGGAATTCGGTCAGCGCGCGGCGCGCTTCTTTCAGCCGCTCGATCGCCTTGGCCAGTTCCGCCTCTGTATAGCGCACCGCATCGGCGCGCGCCTGAACGCTGAGCGTATTGATCAGCTTTGTGCTTTCTTCTGTGACCGCCTCGGCGATCATCTTGGCATCTTCGGGGGTAAAGGCCCGCACCCGCAGCGCCAAAAGCCCGGTGCGCCCGTCATGGGTGATATCGACCATGCGGCGCCAGTAATCGCGCAGATCCTCGACGCTGCCCTCGGGGTCAAAGGCAAAGATCGGATCGATGTCGGGATCCGGTTTTGACCAGAGGCTGCGCAGCCCCAGAGAACTGTCGATCCCCGCGACCAGATCCTGGCTTTGGATGAAATCATAGAGGATGTCCGCATCCGGGGTCTGACCACCGCCCAGATTGAGACTGCCCAAAAGCGACGGGATCGCAGAGCCCGCATCTTCAGAGCGCACGGTAAACCCGGCAGAAGAGGCATATTGATCCGCCGCGCGCGTCCAGAGATACCAGCCAGACACCACGCTGGGTGAAAGCACCATCAGCACGAAACTGAGCAAGGCAACCCGGTGACGCGGGCGCATTCTGCTCTTTGGCGCAGGGGACCGCACGGGGGGAAGCTTGGCCGCAGCCGGTTGCAGGGGGGGCGGTTTCGCAGGCGTTTGCGCCGGTTTGACCACAGCGGGGGGCTGCGCCGGCTTTGCAGCAGGCTTGACCGCGGGCTTGGGCGCGGGTTGCACAGCAGGCTTGGCGGCAGGCTGGGCGGCGGCGGCAGGCTGGACGGTGGGATTGGCCACTGCGACCTCTGGTTTCACCACGGCGGGTTTTGGGCCAGCCTGCGGTTCTGCCGGTGTCGGGGCCTGTTTTGCACTTGCTGCGGGCTGTTGTACCGGGATCACCTTGGGCGCTCCGGTCTCAGGTTTTGCAGCCTCATCCTCTGCCAAAGGCGGGGCGACGGGCGGGGCCGAATTTTTAGGCGCAGGTGTATTCAACGGAGCTCGCTTCGAACAATGATTGCAACTCTCGTTCCCGCAATACATAAATTGCGGTGCAAGTTCCAGCATTAGTAGGTGTGCCCCAGAATGAGCGAGCTGAGTTCAGCCGAAACGATGCGCCCCGTTTTATTGGCAAAACCCAAACGCCGCTTTGCCAGCACGCGGGTGATCATTGCTTTGATGCTGCGGGAAATGGCCACAACTTATGGGCGTTCTCCGCTGGGCTATCTCTGGGCCGTGCTCGAACCTGTGGCTGGCATTGCCATCCTGACGGCCGTCTTTACCGCGTTTATCCGCTCGCCCCCGCTGGGGACAGATTTCGCGATTTTCTATGCGACCGGCATGGTGCCCTTTCTGCTTTACTCCGATATCAGTACCAAATTGCTGCAGGCGCTTAACTTTTCCAGCAATCTGCTGGTCTATCCCAGTGTCACCTTTGTGGATGCGCTGCTGGCACGGTTCTTTCTGAACATCCTGACGCAGATTCTGGTGGCCTATATCGTGCTGGGCGGCATCCTGCTGTTGTTTGACACGCGCACGGTGCTGAACCTGCCTGCGATCGGGCTGAGCCTGGCAATGGCGGCTGCGTTTTCCTTTGGGGTCGGCACCGTCAATTGTTTTCTGGCCGGTATGATGCCCAGCTATACGCGGATCTGGGCCATCTTGAACCGTCCGATGTTTCTGATGTCATGCGTGTTCTTCTTGTTGGATACGATCCCCCTGCCGTATCGCGACTGGCTTTGGTACAATCCGCTGGTTCATATCGTGGCCGAGATGCGCCGCGGGTTTTACCCTTATTACGAGGCAAGTTACGTCTCTGTGTCTTATGTTTTTGGCGTCTCCCTGATTCTATCAGTGTTTGGGCTGGTCTTTCTGGGTCGCTTCTCTCGCTATATTCTGAACAATTGATCGTCGGAGCACAGGTTGAAAATCGGGTTTCTTTACAGGCGACACGCTGTTAGGCTCCCTGCAGTCGAATATCGTGCAGTCCAATTCTGTGCACCGACACCGTCCAGGACGGGCATTAAGTCTAGAGGATTTTTTTTGTGAAACTGCCAAGTAATGTCGAAGAGGTCATCGTCCAGTCCGGGCGGGTGCGGGTACGGACATCTCAGGATGTCTTTGAAGGGCATTTGTCCCTGACACAGGGCAGATCTCAGGCGCAATTCACACCCCTGTCGGAAACAGAGATGGCCTCTGGCAAGATCCCGCTGCAACTGCAATTCCCTGCGATCGAAGGATATCTGGCGCAATCCGCCAAATACGGCGACAGCGGCGAGACGGTTGATCCAAGGACGATCTGCGAGACCGGAGTCGATGCCCTGCCCGACTGGACTCTGGCCAATGGCAAGACCATTCACATCATGCTATTCGAGCGCCAGCGCCCGATAGAGATCACCTTGCATGGCCCGCTCGTGCTGGCCCCGCATAGTCGTACCCTGTTCTTTCGCGCCGCCGTTGCCGCCCACCGGGCTGCCGCAGCCTTCAGGCTGACGATCAGCTCGCCCTCGAGGACAGAGGTCAAAACAGTCGAGATCGACACGCAGCATCAGGGCGGGCGGTTCCGCACCGGATATCAGGACGTGACTCTGGAAATTCCGCCCTCTGCCGAGGACTGCCTTTTGACGATGAGCGTCATCTATCACGCCTATCGCCCAAGCACCGAGGATAACGCGCCGTTCCTCTTTATCTCTGACCCAGAGGTCACCATGGGCCAGCAGACCCCGCAAATGGTCGTGCCCTTCCATGCCCATGGCGCGCCCAAACCCGCAAACCGCCCCCAGACCCGCTGGTACGAGGCACAGGTGCCCGCCCCGGTCCTGTCAAGCAGCGGGGCCATTCAGATCGAGGCCGGGCGCGAAACCTTTACGATTTTCAAACCCACCGAGGATACGGTTCATCTGGCGGACACCAACGACCACAGTCTGCGCGTCTATGCCAGCAAGGCCGGGCGATATGCGATCTATGTGGACGGCGAGGCAGCGTTTCTGGTCCATATCGGGCACAACCCCACAGAGATCTATCTGCCCACCCAATATATGACCGGCGGGCATCACCATATCAGCATTCGCGACGCCTCCGGCACGCAGATCTTTCTGGAAACCTATCTGCTGCTGCCCCGCATCCTGACCCCCGCAGACGTGTTGCAGCGCAATTCCAAATCGCCCTTTCCCGGCGCGCTGTCCGCACAGGCAGAGCATCGCTATGGCGCGCTCAAGGCACAGCTTGCCAACCCCGGCACGCCTGAACAGATGACGCAGATCGCCTATGCGCTTGGCGTGCTGGAGGGGGGCTATAACAATGTCAAACTCAAGCCGCTGACCTTTCCGCAGGTCGAAACGCCGGATGTGTCCATCGTCATCCCGGCCCATAACAAGGTCGAGGTCACCTATTACACGCTCTGCGCCCTGCTGCTGGCTGCGAACAAGGCGACCTTCGAGGTGATCCTCGTCGATGACGCCTCGACCGATGAAACCACCGAGATAGAGACGTTTGTCTCTGGCATCAAAGTGGTGCGCAACACGCAGGCGCAGCGGTTCATCCGGGCCTGTAATGCCGGGGCGGCGCAGGCGCGTGGCAAATACGTGGTGCTGCTGAACAATGATACAGAACCGACACTGGGCTGGCTTGATGCGCTGATCGACGCCTTTGACCGCTTTCCCAATGTGGGTCTTGTCGGGTCTAAACTGCTCTATCCCAATGGCCAGTTGCAGGACGCCGGGGGCATCATCTGGAACACGGGCAACCCGTGGAACTATGGCAACCGGCAAAACCCATGGGATCCCCGGTTCACCTATGCGCGTCAGGCCGACTATCTGTCAGGGGCGGCCCTGATGACCACACGCGCGATCTGGGACGAGGTCGGCGGGCTGTCCAGCTATCTGGAACCGATGTATTTCGAGGACACAGACCTGTCGTTCAAGGTGCGCGAGGCGGGCTACAGCACCTGGTTCGTGCCTGCCTCTGTCGTCTATCATTTCGAGGGCATGACCAGCGGCACCGATGTGTCGACCGGGTTCAAGCAATACCAAGAGGTCAACCGCCCCAAGTTCAAACGCCGCTGGGCCAGCGCCTGCACCTGCTTTGGCGTCGAAGGCAAGATGCCCGATCTGGAAAAAGACCGCGGCATTGTCGGGCGCGTGCTGTTCATTGACTATACCACCCCGCAGCCAGACAAAGACGCCGGATCCTATGCGGCCATTCAGGAAATGAAACTGGTGCAGTCGCTGGGCTACAAGGTGACGTTCCTGCCCGAAAACCTCGCCCATCTGGGCACCTATACCAGCGATCTGGAACGCAGCGGCATAGAGGTGATCATCGCCCCCTTCTATCTGTCGATCCCCAGCTTTCTGGAAAAACGCGGCGCGGAATTCGATGCCTTCTACATCACCCGCTACTATGTGGGTCAGTCCACCATGGAAAAGATCCGTCAGGTCAATCCGCGCGGCAAGATCCTGTTCAACAACGCCGATCTGCATTTCCTGCGCCAGTTCCGCAGCGCGCTGTCCAACAATGACACCGAGGCGATGGAGACCGCGCGCAAGGTGCGCGACAAAGAGCTGGACATCATTCTCAAGGCCGATGTCACCCTTAGCTATAACGAGATCGAACACTCTGTGATCATGTCCCACACCGAAGGCGCGGCCAAAGTGGTGAAATGCCCCTGGGTGGTGGATCTGCCGCCCGATGTCGCCCCCTTCGAGACCCGCCGTGGCATTTCCTTTCTGGGCGGGTTCAAACATTATCCCAATGTGGACGGGATCAAATGGTTCGCCAGTTCTGTGATGCCTGTTCTGGATGCCACGCTTGGCAAACGGGGCAAAACGGCAGAGCCGATTGAACTGTCGATCTATGGCTCTGCCATGGGCAAGGACATCAAAGCCCTGAAAAACGATACGATCCTGCCCGTCGGCTTTGTCGAACATGTGGCTGACAGCTATGACAGGCACCGCGTCTTTGTCGCCCCGCTTCTGTCGGGGGCCGGGATCAAGGGCAAGGTGCTTAGCGCGCTGGCCCATGGGGTGCCTTGTGTCTTGTCCCCTGTTGCGGCCGAAGGCATCGGGCTGCGCCATGGCCATGACTGCATGATCGCGCAGACCCCCGATCAATGGGCCGCTGCGATCGTGCAGATTTATGACGACCCGGATCTGTGGCAACAGATGTCCGACAACGCACGGGCCTATGTGCAGGACAGCTTTTCTTTCGAAACGGGACGACGCATGATGCGGGCAGCTTTTGAGGCCGTCGAAATCTTTAGATCCAAAGACTGACCTGATGCGCACTATTCTCCTGCACTACCACCTGTTCAAGAATGCCGGCACCTCGCTGGACCATTTGTTGCAAGAGAATTTTGCGGACCAATGGGTCACGCGGGAATTTGCCGGGCAGAACAACACCGCGCAGGTGCGAAAATGGATAGAGGACACGCCCGACGCCGTGGCCTTTTCCAGCCATACGATGATGGGCCCCCTGCCCCAGGTGCCCGGTGTGCAGATCATCTCTATGATGCTGCTGCGCGACCCGATTTCGCGGATCCGCTCTGCCTATCGGTTCGAGCATAAACAGGTCTCTGACGGCTTTGGCGCCGTGCTGGCCCGGCACACCAGCTATGACGGCTATGTGCGCGTGCGTCTGGCCATGCCCTGGGACCGGCAATGCCGCAGCTTTCAGACCTGGCGTCTGGCCAGCCTCGTCCCCGGCGAGGGATCAGAACTGGAGCGCGCCAAAGAGGCCGTTGATCGCCTCAGCCTTGTCGGCCGTGTCGAGGCCTTTGACGATTTTCTGGAACAGCTTCAGGCCTTGGTAGAGCCTGTTTATCCCGATTTCAAACTGGCCGCAGTCCATTCCAACCGCTCTGACGCGCTGAAATCAAAAACAGCCAAAACCGACCCGGATCTGCAAAGCCTTCTGCAAGAGGCCAATGCAGATGACCTGACGCTTTTGGATTTAATGACCAACCCAGACCCACACTCCAAATCTGATATGGCCCAATCTGACATGGCCGAACCTGACGAGCCACAATAAGAGGCAGGCAAATGCTTTGGCTGATTTCGAAAAGATATGCGGAAAAGGCCAGGATTGCGAAAAAGAGAGCCTCTTCTGGCAACACCACAAGCAGTAACTATCGCTTTTTATACAACCATTGAGTATAAGCGACCAAAACCAAGAGACATAACAAATGACTTCTTCCTTTGCTCCCCTCCTCGGCGAACTTCAGGCCGTCTTTGATGATCCGGCCACCCGCACGTACCCGCTGGCCCGCCGGACACCGGTGACCGATGCGCTGGAACATATGCTGTATGAGGCCATCCGGTGTTTGTCAAAGAAGTTGTCCGCCGATTTCATGCAGCGTCTCTGATTT
>CALGTJ010000795.1 GCA_937901435.1 uncultured Rhodobacter sp.
GATCACTCTCATACCGCAGCCGCCAACCGACCGTGGTGAATAATCCGGGCTAAATGTTTCAGTAAGGCCATAAAAGCCCCGAATCCCTGAAATATCGGCTCACCTGCCATCAAGGCGGCGTGATAGGGGTATCTGATCCACCTCTGTAGGGGCATGTAATACCCAAGGACGCGTGACAGGGGGATAGACAAGTGAGTGATTTGACGAACAGGGGGCAGGGCGCTGTGAAAAATGAACCGGCGCAGACCAAGGAGAAGAGCGGATTGGCGCGCAGGGTGCCTCTGATTGCGATTCTTCTGGTCGCTGCAATCGGGGCGTTTACCCTGAGGGATTACCTGAGCTTTGAGGCGTTGCGCGAGAATCGCGAAGCTTTGCTGGCGTTTCGCGACGCCAACTACCTTGGAACCGTGCTTGGCTTTATCGCGGTCTATATCATCATCGTGGGGTTTTCGCTGCCGGGTGCAACCATTGCGACCCTGACGGGTGGCTTTCTCTTCGCCACGTTTCCCGGAGCCTTATATAATGTCATCGGGGCGACCATCGGCGCTTTGGCGATCTTTACTGCTGCGCGCTGGGGATTTGGCGAGGCTCTGGGTGCAAAGCTGGAAACCAGCAAAGGTGTCGTCAAACGCATCAAAGACGGGATTGATGAGAATCAGTGGTCAATGCTGTTTCTGATCCGGCTGGTGCCTGCGGTGCCGTTCTTTGTGGCTAATCTGGTCCCATCCTTTCTGGAGGTTCCGACCCATCGCTTTGCGATTTCTACCTTTCTGGGTATCCTGCCCGGCGCGGTGGTCTACACCTCTGTCGGGGCTGGGCTGGGCGAAGTCTTTGCGCGGGGCGAGACGCCGGATCTTGGGATCATCTTTGACCCACAGATCCTGCTGCCGATTCTGGGTCTTTGTGCGCTGGCAGTCCTGCCGATCCTGATCAAAACCATTCGCGGCAAAAAGGGGCTTTGATCCATGAAACGCATCAAAACGGATATTTGCGTCATTGGTGCCGGGTCCGGTGGGCTCAGCGTTGCATCCGGGGCCAGCCAGATGGGGGCCAAAGTGGTCCTGCTCGAGGGGCACAAGATGGGCGGTGATTGCCTCAACTACGGCTGCGTGCCCTCCAAGGCGCTTATTGCGGCGGGCAAACAGGCCCATGCGATGACGACGGGCGCAAAATATGGGGTAACGCCTGTGGCACCGCAGGTGGATTACGCCGCCGCCAAAGATCATGTGCGCAATGCAATTGCCACCATAGAACCCCATGATAGCGTCGAGCGTTTCGAAGGCCTCGGAGTAAAGGTGATCACCGAATTTGGCCGCTTTATCTCTGCAACCGAGGTGCAAGCGGGGGAAACCGTGATCGAGGCGCGTCGTTTTGTGATTGCCACGGGGTCCTCGCCCTTTGTCCCACCTATTCCGGGATTGGAAAGCGTTCCTTATTATACGAACGAAAATATTTTTGACCTGCGCGAAAAACCAGAGCACCTGATCGTTATCGGCGGTGGGCCGATTGGTATGGAAATGGCGCAGGCCCATGTGCGGCTGGGCTGCAAGGTCACCGTGCTGGAAGGGGCCAAAGCGATGGGAAAGGATGACCCGGAACTGGCCGCTATCGTGCTTCAGAACCTGCGCAACGAGGGTGTGAAGATCATCGAGAACGCCAAGGTGACCGAGGTCCTCCGCGGGGGGGACGAGAGGCAGGCAGGCGTTGTCGTAAAAACCGAGGATGGACAAAGCGTCACCGGCTCTCACCTGCTGATGGCCGTCGGACGCAAAGTGAACATCGGACGGCTCGATCTGGACAAGGCCGGCGTCAGACATGACCGCGCCGTCAAGGTCGATGCCTCGCTGCGCAGCTCCAACAAGCGCGTCTATGCGATTGGCGATGCGGCGGGCGGGCTCCAGTTTACCCATGTGGCCGGATACCATGCCGGCGTCATCATCCGCTCTATGCTCTTTGGTCTGCCCTCGAAAAAACGTGGCGACCATATTCCCTGGGCCACCTATACAGACCCGGAACTGGCGCAGGTTGGCATGACCGAGGCAGAGGCAAAAAAGGCCCATGGATCCAAACTAGAGGTCGTTCGCTTTGACTACTCCGGAAACGATCGCGCGATTACCGAAGGCAAAACAACTGGCCTGATCAAGGTGATGGTGGTCAAGGGACGCCCGGTCGGAGCCTCGATTGTCGGCGCGCAGGCGGGCGAGTTGATCGGTCTCTGGGCGCTGGCGCTGGCCAACAAGATGAAGATGAGCCAGATCGCAGCCATGGTTGCCCCCTATCCGACACTGGGGGAGGTTAACAAACGTGTGGCGGGCGCTTATTTTACCCCAAGGTTGTTTGACAGCCCGAATGTGAAACGTATCGTCATGTTTGTGCAGCGCTGGCTGCCGTAATGTTGCGTAAATAGGATAGGGATATGTTCCTCAACTCGCTCTCTGGTCGCTTTTTGATCCTCACGACTGTTTTCGTGATGCTGGCCGAGATCCTTATCTTTGTGCCTTCGGTGGCGCGATTCCGCGAGGATTACCTGCTGCTGCGACTGGAAAAGGCCCAGATCGCCTCGCTGGCCTTGCTGGCAGACGACATGCCCTCGGCAGAGGTGGAAAAAGAGCTGCTGCAAAACGCAGGCGTGTTCAACGTGGTGCTGCGGCGCGACGAAATCCGCCAGTTGATGCTGTCCTCGCCGATCCCCGCGCCGATCGCGGCGACCTATGATCTGCGTGATCCCGGTGGTTGGATGCTGATCAAGGATGCGATGCTGCGGCTGACCACACCCGGAAATGACGTGATCCGCGTCATCGGTAGCCCCCTGCGCGAGGCAGGGCTTTTGATCGAGGTCACGATGGAAACCGCGCCCCTGCGTATGGCGATGATCGACTACGGCTTGCGCATCCTGCTTCTCTCTGCGGTGATCTCTTTCCTCACGGCGGGCCTGCTGTTTCTGGCCGTGCGCAGTTTTCTGGTGAAACCCATCAAACGCGTGGTCGAAGCCATGACCAGCTATGCCTCTGCCCCCGAAGATGCCCGTCGCATCATCACGCCCTCTGCCGGAGTGACCGAATTGCGCGAGGCGGAAAACGCATTGATGTCGCTGCAAACACAACTGACCGGGTCGCTGAAACAAAAAGAACGCCTTGCCCAACTGGGCAGCGCCGTCGCCAAGGTCAGCCATGACCTGCGCAATATCCTGACCGTCGCCCAGTTGTTCTCGGATCGTCTTGAAAACAGCGACGACCCGGCCGTCAAACGCTCTGCCCCAAAACTGGTCAACTCGATCAGCCGGGCCGTTCATCTGTGCGAAAGCACGCTGGCCTTTGGCAAAGCCGAAGAACCGCCCCCCCGGCTGGACCGGGTGCTGGTCGCCGCAGTGATCAACGATGTCGTCGACGCAGAGCGGCTGGCCGTCGCGGATTATGACCTCAGCTTTAGCGAAGACGTGCCCGCTGGCCTTATGGTGCGCGCAGACCCGGAACAGCTTTATCGTGTGTTGGGCAACCTGATCCGCAACGCCCGACAGGCGATCATCGCCAGTGGCAAACCCGGCGAGATCTCTGTCATGGCCAGCGAAAGCGACAGCGACTGGACGATTCGTGTCAGTGACACAGGCCCCGGCCTGCCAAACAAAGCACGAGAGCATTTGTTTACCGCCTTTCAGGGTGGCACCCGCAAGGGCGGCTTTGGTCTTGGCCTCGCGATTTCTGCTGAATTGGTCCGCGGGCATGGAGGGCGGCTCGAACTGGACAAAAGCAACGACACAGGCACGTCGTTCGTCATCAGCCTGCCAAAAACCATCGCGATGTTGGAAGCGGCTGCAGAATGAAAAATCGCTCTTGCAATGCCCGGCCAGTCTCGTTACATCCGCCTAACTCGCGCGCTGGTAGCTCAGTTGGATAGAGTACTTGACTACGAATCAAGGGGTCGGGGGTTCGAATCCTCCCCAGCGCGCCAATTATCCAAAAGAAAACAATGCGTTACGGTTTTTTATTTATTTGTGATGTATTGGGAAAGCCATATGTCCGTATGGTGTCCGCAGGTGAACCAATAAAAAAATAGGGGCTTTTCTGCTCTTTGCGGTATAGGTGCTTCCGTATTCCGCACGGGTTTCACGCGGAGTGGAGAGGCTCAGTCGCGAATAAATATGATCGGCGGAAAGTCGATTCTAGCTGCACAATGTCCCAGCGTCGGCAGTGCCATGGCGAAGACTTTCCAGACTC